>JAQCGX010000021.1 GCA_027619975.1 Nitrospinota bacterium | reverse complement strand
AATGCGATCAGAAAAAATATTTAAATCAAACTGAAATGCATGGTTTCTAATCAATTCGGGTTCATGAGGGTCTTCTATTTTACAAAACGCCTGATGGCGATGAGGGGGGGGCATCCCGCGATAATATTGAGATACGTCGCCCTTTGTCTACGCCAATAATGACGAAAGGATAGCTCAATTTATTAAAAGCTTCAACAGAAGTATTCAGCAACATCAATAAAATAAGCAATAAATTCATTGCGTACCAACAAGAAAGTAATATTTCCTGTCTGCTGCTTTTTTCTCCTGTCAATTATAAATGCTATATTTCCCATGTTCTCGAGGTCGATAGCCTTTACCAAGGTTGTCTTTATTTAGTATAATCAGGCAAACTAAACCAAGGAGATATTTTTTGTTGTGGAATACTGAGGTTGATGCGCGATGGGTTGATATTTATAAAACGCTCCATGAGTTGGGCCTATTAAGGTTTGAAAACCTGTCTACTGCGTCGCAGTATTGGTTCGCCTATGAAAATTTTCTAAAACATGTTTCACCCCAGGATTCTCATGTTTTAGATTGGGGGTCAGGAGATGGTCATTTCAGTTATTTCTTGCTTAGCCAGGGGTTTAATACCCATTCTTTTAATGTGAATACATCCGATGCATACAACCCTGGTGGTTTTCAAATTGCAGAATTTTTAGATTCCAGATTTAAAGATGCATTCCATTACAAAGTGTCTTCCGGAGATCCTGTTCATTTGCCTTATGAGGACGAAACCTTTCATGCCGTGGTATCCATTGGAGTATTGGAACATGTGAGGCAGGAAGGAGGGAATGAAATAGGAAGTCTTAAAGAAATTCATCGGATATTAAAAAAGGGGGGACATTTTTTTTGTTTTCATTTTCCCAACAAATACAGTTGGATAGAAGCTCTCGCCAGGAACATAGCCTCCAAGCACCATCATCCATACCGATTTACAAAAAAGGATATTTATTCTTTAAATCAAGCGGCGGGATTAAGAGTCGAAGAGATTAAAGGGTATGCCGTCCTCCCAAGAAATGAACTTTCTCGCCTGCCGTTAAGCATTAAAAACAACCTATGTGTTGTAAAATCCTACAACGCAGCGGACCATTTTCTATACTCTTTATTGCCCCCGTTCTTTCAAAATTATTATTTCCTGTCAAGAAAGCCGCATTGAACCCAGGTCAAATTGTTTTTTTTCATCATACTTATTCCACTATTCTTTATTTCTAATCAAGGATAGTGGCCAAAATCCAAAAAATAATCACCACAACCCATGAAGGGCTGAACTTCCTATAAATAAAAGTGCTGCTGTCAGAAATAAAAATTGCGGAAAGGAAAAGTTAGCCGTGCTTTTTCAGCATTGATGTTTTCGATACCGATCTTCAATAAAATGCTGAATGCGATCAGAAAAAATATTTAAATCAAACTGAAGTGCATGGTTTCTAATCGATTCAGGTTCAAACCGGTCTTCTATTTTTTCAAAATGATTTACGGCGGATAACAGGGCTTGCGGCGATTGCTCGTAGAAAAATACTCCTGTAGGGCGGTCTGTTTTTTCTTCGCTGATTCCAGTCTCCGGTTTCCAGGTTCCCCTGTCTGGAATCACAGTTTCCAATAAACCACCCTTCGCAAAACCTATAACCGGACGCCCCATCGACTGTGCTTCCAAGGGAGTGATTCCGAAATCCTCTTCCCCGCAAAATACAAACGCCCGACATCGTGCAAGATAGGAACGGATTTCCTCATCAGTCAACCGACCCTTGAACTGGACGTTGGGACCGGCGATGCTCTTGAGATACTTCCCCCTTTGCCCCTCACCTATGATGACGAGAGGACAGCCTAACTGATTAAAAGCTTCAACCGCTAAATCCAACCGCTTATAGGGCGCGAATGCGGAGACGATCAGGAAAAAATCTTCCTTGTGTTCCTTAATCGGAGAATAAAACACACTATCCACAGGGGGATAAATTATTGTGGATTCCTTATCGTAATATTTTTTGATTCGTTTTTGCACATGCCTGGAAATGGCGATAAACTCATCTACTCTTTTACTCGACCGCACATCCCAACGTCTGAGACGAGGGGCAATAAGGCGCATGGCTGTAGAAGTTAATATCCCACTCGATTTTCTATTGAAATACTGGTCATACTGGTCCCAGATATACCTCATGGGAGTATAACAGTAACAAATATGTAAACTCCCTTTTTCAGGAACAATTCCCTTGGCAACACAATGACTGCTACTCAAAACCAGATCATAACCCTTCAGATCGAATTTCTCTATGGCACGCGGCATCAAGAATAAAAAATGGCGGTATTTTTTTTCAATAAAGGGAAGGGACTGCAAAAACGAGGTGTGAATTTTCCTGTTTTCTATTACGGAAGAAACGGAGCCCGGAATATGCAGAAGGGTGAACAGGTCGGCTTCAGGATAAAGCCGGCAGAAAACTTCAAGACATTTCTCCCCGCCCCGCATTCCTGTCAGCCAATCATGAACGAGCGCAATCTTCATTTACAGGGAGGTCATCAAAAACTCGCAGGCGGGAGTTTGTGATGGGATGGAACCGGATTATTGAATTGCATTCAACTGGGCTAATATTTTCCCTTTGACCGCTGAGGGCGGATTATATTTCAGAGCAGACTCTAAAACTTCGATGGCCCGGCTGGCCTCTCCTTTTTTATAATAACTGATGCCCAGCATCAATCTGGAATCGTGCGCTTTGTTTCCACGAGGAAACTGGTTGATAACCGTATCAAATTGCTTGATCGCATTATCATACATTTCCAGTTTGACGTAATTGCTTCCAATCCAGAAAAGAATATTATCCTTCAAGTTCAACGGCGGATTGCTCAAGGCAAAGTTCTGAAACAGGAGAATGGACTCATCATAATTCCCTTTCTGATAAGCCTCCAGGGCTTTATTGTATTCGGCGGGAGTTCCAGGACTTTTTGAGGAAGTTCCACGGCTGACACTGCTTTCAGAATGTGGCATTTTTGTCCCGCCCATTTTCAGTCTGGAAATTTCTTCGTTTAATTGACCTACCTTTAATTTAAGGTCTTCAATCTCAGGTTGCAGGAACTCTGACTGGTTTGTAACAGAAGATAGACTGCCCTCCAATCGCTCCTGAGTTGCACTCACTTTGGGTTCCAAGGTTTGAAGAATTTCTTCCAACTCTCTAACCTTGCTGATCAATGCCTCCTGCTGGTATTGAAGACTTTCCACATCCCCCTTCAACTCTTTAGAGTCGGTGCCCTGTTCAATACTGGAAAAATCCCCGCTACTCTTTTCCGCCAAAGCTCCGTCCTCTGCAAAAAAATCATCATCACCACCGGAACTCTTGGCGGTCTTTGCAGTCTGTTCGTCTTCAAAAGGAAAATCTTCTTCGAAGGCAAGGTCTTCCTCTTCGCTATCCCCAATCCAGGGGATGTAGCTGCACCCATTCAGGACTAACGGGGAGGCCACAAGGAAAACGACCAGAAGACGAAATAATAAATTCTTTGGGGACATGCGTTTCTCCATTATTTTGAGCAAAGGATTGAATAACCCTTAATTATCAATGGATAATATTATACGATTTTATCAGGTCAATACAAATAAAAGAAATTGGAGTTGCGATATTTTTTCAAAAAAAACCTAAAGTTAGGCTTATCGGGCCATCACCGATTTTTTTCGATTCAAAGTTACAAGGCGACTGAGCGCCTGAGCCGCAAAGTTCAACTGTTCTTTAGTGTTTCTCCACCCCAGGCTGAACCGTAGAGAAGATTTGATTCGATCCTCGGGAACCTGCATATTTGTAAGAACATGAGAAGGAAGAGAAGATCCTGAACTGCAAGCCGAACCTGTCGATACGGAAATTCCCTCCACATCAAGACCGATCATCAGAGTTTCCCCGTCCGCATCTTCAATAGAAAGGTTTAAAGTATTAGGAAGAGAAAACTCTTTGTCTCCCAACATTTCAACTCCCGAAAGCAATTCAGTGATCCGTTGGTAAAAATGATTACGTAAATCTTCCAACGCCTTGACGCCGCCCGATTCCAACCGAGCGTTAGCAAGTTCACAAGCTTTACCAAAACCTACAATGCCGGCCACATTTTCCGTGCCTCCCCGTCTTTTCTTTTCCTGATTGCCTCCACATACCGGGGAAAATAAGGCGGGACTCCCTTTTTTAACAAATAACGCTCCCGAGCCCTTGGGTCCGTTCAACTTATGGGACGACATGGAAAGAAAGTCCACGGGAATTTTTTTTATATCAACGGGAATCTTTCCGACACTCTGAACGGCGTCGGTATGAAAATAGACCGAATTTTCCCGTGCAATTTGCCCGATCTTTTCGATCTGTTGCAAGGTTCCCACCTCGCTGTTCGCGTGTTGCAGTGAAATTAAAACGGTGGAATCTTTTAGGGTACGCTGCAATTGCTCAAGGTCAATGCGACCCTTTGGGTCCACTGGCAGGCGATCAATCTGAAATCCCAGATTTTCGAGTTGTTGGCAGGGATTTAGTATGGACGGGTGTTCTATTTCACAGGTGATAATGTGACGACCCTTTTCCTGCTGACTGAAGGCTACACCGAGAAGAGCCAGGTTATTTGATTCGGTTCCCCCGCTGGTAAAAATAATTTCTCCCGGACTGGCCCCAATGAGACCTGCAACTTGCTCCCGCGCCTCATCCAGGAAGACCCTGGCTTTTCTCCCCTCTGAATGGATGCTCGAAGGATTTCCGAAAAATTCCTGCATTACAGGGAGCATGGCATCCAGAACCTCCGGATGCAAAGGGGTGGTGGCGTTATGATCCAGATATATTTTCTGCAAAATGAATTCTCGTACTTTATGGACAAATAGGAGCGGGTCTGAGGATAAGAACTTATTAACCCGCAAATAATAACCGGAATATTAAGGGTATCTCTAAAAATTGACTAAATGCTCCTAATCGTCAATTTAAGGAAATAGCTTTGTTTTAGTGGAACAGGCGACCTGCCCTTAAAGGTTATACGGAAGTGCGGAATTTAATTCCGCCTTTCCAGCCTGTTCGCACGGGCTAGAAAGCCCGTGCCACCAATATAAGAAATCCTTGTACAGTGTTCGATTTCCTGTAATAAACTAATTTTTAGAGATGCCCTTAATAGCTTTCCCGGAGCAATCGACCCACTTTATTTATTTTTTCCTCCAGGGTCTTCTCGTCCGGAACTTCTCCACCATCAGGATCATCTTTTTTAACCCGGGTCAGCGATAAGCTGGTTTGCCAGGCGCCGTGCGCTTCATCATAGTTTTTCAAGGCAAACTGGACATCGCCCAGATGGTCATAAAGAACCGGATCCGGGGAGGTGTAGACCATGGCTTTTTTGATTTCCGTCAACGCTTTTTCCGAATCCCCCTGTTTAAAATAAATCCAGCCCAGACTGTCCAGAAAATATCCATTGCGCGGCTGAATGGAAAGCGCTTTCTTTAAATGCGTCAACGCCTTGTCCAGATACTGCCCTTCCTGGGCATACATATAGCCGATAAAATTATGCGCGTTCGAGTGCATGGGGTTTAATTCGATGGCCCTCTGCATATTCTCTATGGCGTCCGTGTATTTCCCCGACCGCTCCAAAAGAGCCCCCAACTCAAAATAATAGGAATCTTTACTGTCATTTAGGGTAATAGCGGTGCGCATGCTTTCAATGGCAAGATCAAATTTCTCCACAGCCATATAGGCCAGCGACAGCGAGTGGTACAGGGAATCATTTTTAGGTTGAATGTGAACCGCCTTCTCAACCAACAGAACCGCTTCATTGGGTTGCTCGTTCAAACTGTACAAGCGTGCGGTGTAGCGCAAGATATCCACCGACTCCGGGTCCATTTTTCTCAGAATTTCAAATTCATCAATGGCTTTGTCCAACCTTCCCAGAATTTCATAGATTCTGGACATGAGCATGTGCGGTTCTTTCCTGTCCTCACCGATCAGGGCAAGTTGAAATTCATCCAGAGCTTTAAGATAATCCGCCTGCTCATAAAAAATTGCCGCGATATTCATATGAATATCAACCGGGCGGCTCAAATCTTCGGGAACGTCCTGGGAGTCCAGGGGGACTGCTTTTGCCGCAGACGAAATATTCTGCAGTTGTTCAAGATATTTGCGGACTTTTTCATTACGGGGGTCCAACTTAATGAGCAATTTTAATTCCCGGATTGCCTGTTCGGTTATTCCCAGTTTCATTAGAACCCAGGCAAAATGCTCCCTCGCCTGGATAAAGTTAGGTCTTAAGGAAACGGCTTTCCCCAGGCTCACCTGAGCGGCTTCTAAATCGCCTTGACGAATTTGCGACTGGCTCAGAAGATGATAACCCAGAGGGTTCGACGGTTCGGTCAAAACCACCTTCTCGTACATTTCCCTGGCCGGGTCGTATTGTTTGAGAGCGTCGTACACCGTCCCCATGAGCAGATAAGCCCTGGACCCATCGGGGTCCGCCTCCGCCGCCTTGCGGTAATATTTAATAGCGCCGTAATAATCTTTGCGTCCCGCCAGAACATCCGCCAGGATCAGATTGAGGGCGGGGTTATTGGGAAACTGCTCCAAAGAACTCTGGCAAACTTTGAGAAGCTCGTCCAATTGTCCGGACCTGAGAAGCAGAACCGCTAACGTTTCATGCATTTCCTCCACGGTCGGGTCGTGTTTCACCACTTCCCCGTAATGCGAGGCCGCAAGTTCAAATTGCGATTCGCTTTCAGCTTTCAGGGCCAGAAGAAAATGATAATAAGCCCTGGGGTCTTTGGAAGCTTGCGTGGTTTTGTCCGTTTTCACGCTTTTTACGGCATACGATGAAGCAAGGTCACCATCCCTCATTGAAGAAGACTGGCCCAGAGGCAGTGCACTGCAATTGGCGATCATCATCCACCCCGCAAGCACCAACGGCATACTAAAGGTTCTTCTATCCAGAGGAGTGAGGGACTTGGTGAAACTTAAGACTTTTGTCATTTCTTGATTTCCTTTTCCGCATTATCCTTAATGGCCGCTTGGGTTCGGGTTTTCGATGGAGAGGCTGACACGACCTTAAACAGGATCCGCGTTAATTCTCCACAACCTTCCTGCTCTCGCATTTCAGCAATTATTTTTTCTTGCAACGCCTGCAGAGCGGACAACCATTCGTTCCCCGCCACATCGATGTAAAGCGTTTTCGGTGTCACTTTGTTTACTTGCGTGACTTCGGCGATTTCTTTTCCCGCGACGAGCGCCCAGCGGAGCGCCATCAACTCCAGGGAATCCCTGGGATCGACAACAACCTGTTTTAGCGAATGCGAAAGAATCGAGCGAATCCCCGACCAGGGGCGTTGTTGGCTCATCTTAAGTCGACACCTTCAATAATATGAAATACTTCAACCAGTTTCATTTTAACTGCGTTGTCTGGCAAGATCAAAGTTTTATTTTAGTGCTTCCTCTGCAAAAAACCCCAAAAGTATTCCTGCGAGTCCCCTCCCACCACCTTGCTATTTCCAAAGAATTTTCCCGCTAAAAACGTCAGGCGACTTCCTCCGCTTCTTATCCGTCCCCTTTTTACAATCATATTGAAAAATCGCGGGTCACAAAAAATAGCATGATTATGTACAAGTTTTTTATCGGGCCTGTTTTCAATTTAACCCATAGGCTTGAGCAAGAAAATGTTTTATAATGGTGGGCTTATTGACCATTTGAAAAATAGGGCTTTATGACAGAATCTGTCAAACTCACTATTCCCAGTAATTCCAAATACCTGTGCCTTGTCCGCAAGGTTCTGCACCATCTGCTGCTCGACCATCAGGTGTCTGAGGAAACTGCCCAGCGGTTGATCCTGTGTGTCGATGAAGCGTGCTCCAATATCATCAAATACAGTTATGCCGGTTGCCCGGATCAACCGATAGAGATTTGCTTCTCCCTGGCTGAGGATTCATTTCAAGCAAAGATCCGCGACTATGGCAAACAATGCGATTCCAAAGAAATCAAACCCCGGCCTCTCGATCAGATAGAACCGGGGGGCCTTGGAACCTTTTTTATGAATGAAATCATGGATGAAGTCAGTTATTGCACCGATCGTGAAACCGGGACCCTGCTTACAATGAGCAAGCGTCTGAAAAATGAATTAACCTCTTCGCGATAACAAAACAAACATATGTCAATTGAACTTCAATCCATTGAATCTGGCAACGGAACTGCAACCCTCATAATCCAGGGGGAAATTGACATGAGCACCTCGACCCTGGTGCGAACACATTTAACGGATTTATTTAAAAAAAATCAAAAGATGATTGTGGTTGACCTTTCCAACGTGTCCTATATCGACAGTTCGGGCATTGCCACCCTGGTGGAAGGATTGCAATGGAGCCACAGCAACAACACCAAATTCCGGCTCACAAATTTGACCCCTATGGTCAAGGACGTTTTTGAGATCGCCCGTCTGCTGACGGTATTTGAGGTTTACGATTCCCAGGAAGAAGCTCTGAAAGGGGTTTAGCGATAACCACAGCCTTGCAGGTTGAGCGAAGTCGAATTGCAGGAACTGAAAAAACAGGAAGATCAACGTTCCCTGGCCCAAAGCCCGTAGGCGCAGAGATCACCTGACCCTGACAACCCTCATAGAACAGGGGAAATGTCACCCGGTTTCTCAAAACCCTGTTCCTCACAGATTTTCATATCAGCAGTTCACGTTTCAGCCCTATGCGCTCTCACCGTCAGTTACTTACCTTGGGAATACCCAGTCTGGTTTTGTACGCCTGCCTGACCGCGCTCTCCCGGCAGTTCAACTGGGGGGGCGGATATGCGGACCGGCCCATTCTCACCTACCTGGCAATTTATTTCGCTCTGTTCGGGCTCTACGCTTTTGCCTGCAGGAGGGTGATTCAGAAAACCGACTCCTCATCTTCTGCTCTTTGGGTCATCATCGTCTTGGGTCTTCTGTTTCGGGTGGGCATCCTGCCGGCAAACCAGATTCAGGAAGATGACGTTTACCGCTACCTGTGGGACGGCAAAGTGTTTGCCAACGGCATCAACCCCTATAAATACGCGCCGGAGGAAACTGACGATTACCTGTCTTTTAAAATCCAGGACCCTGAAAATTTCGAGAAACGATACGACCTTGAAAGCCAAAAGAACCTTGATCTTCTCAACGGCCTGAAATGGCAAAACGAAAAAGCCTTGAGAACCCTGGAACGGGTCAACCATCCGGACGTTCCCACGATCTATCCGCCCATGGCGCAGTTTATTTTCCGCGCCGTCGCCAGCATCCAGCCAGATAGCATTTTAGCCATGCGGTTGACCTTTTTGCTTTTTGATCTGATCGCTCTTTTTTTCATCATCAAAATCCTTGCGGCTCTCGGCAAAAACCGCAACCTTTGCCTGATTTACTTCTGGTCGCCGCTACTCATCAAGGAAACGTTCAACTCCACCCATCTGGATGTGCTTGGAGTCGCTTTTTTGTGCGCCGCCGTCTATTACCTGATCGTTCATCGTCATCTGCTGGCCCAAATATTATTGGCGTTCAGTTTTCTGGTCAAGCTGTACCCCATCATCCTCCTGCCCCTGTTCCTGCAACAGGCCGCAATCACCAGCAAACAGAACAACGCCCCCATTTGGAAAGCGCCGCTTTTCCTGCTTCTGGTGTTTGGCGGAGGGGTGATCTTATGCTACCTGCCATTCATCGATTCGGGTCTAAAAACCTTCGAAGGTCTGAAAACATTTTCCATCTACTGGCAAAGCAACGACAGCCTGTTTTCCCTGCTGGTTTATTTTTTTGCAGACGTTCTGGGAATGAATCGCGTGGAGGAAACTTTTTTTTCCAACGACCTGCCGACGTTTTTAAGCAAAATCACCGTTGCGGCGATCCTCATCGGCGCCGTCATCTACCTGGGGGTCAGAAAGGGGTTTTTGCAGAAATCAAAAGCCGAGCTGATGCGCGATATTTTTGTTCTCATGAGCCTGGTATTTCTGCTCAGTCCAGTACAAAACCCGTGGTACCTTTCCTGGGTGATCCCTTTCATCTGCCTGTTTCCCTTACGGTCCTGGATTCTCTTGACCGGACTGGCGGGACTCTACTACCTTGATTTTTACTTCGATTATCAGGACATCCCGCAATATTCCTCATGGATTCCCTGGCTGGAATACACCCCGTTTTATATTTATCTCGCGTTTGAGCTTTGGAAAAACCGGACCCGAGAAATAGAAGAACCCCTGACAGCCACGAAATAAAAGGCGACCCCCTAAAGTTTATAGGAATTGTCAAAATTTGACTTAAAAACTATATTGGCATCTGCATAAAGAACCCTGGATAAATCTTGAACCGCAGGAAGAACGCAAACAAGAAAGGCAGTCCATGGCAAACATTACCGTCGCCAAAATAAAAGCAATGTTGAAAGAGGACACCCGGCCTCATTTGATAGACATTGACTTATCCGGTCTCGATCTTTCCGGGTTGGATTTCAGTGGGGTGACCTGCGTAAAAGGCAATTTCAATAAAACCGCTCTGGTAAAAACCAAATTTGAAAATGCCTATCTCTCCGGGTCCAGTTTCAGGGAAGCCGATTTAAACAGCGCCAATTTTAACGAAGCCAAACTGGAAAATACCGACTTCAGCAATTCTAACCTGCTCAATGCTTCTCTCAGCCGGGCGACCTTGACTTCGGCAAAATTCTTCAGGGCAAACCTCACGGAGGCGAGTTTGACTTTTGCCAATCTTGCAGGCGCCAACCTGCAGGGAGCCAACCTGGAAGCCGCTTCATTTTTTGGAGCCGACCTGACCAACGCCGACCTGACCCAGGCCAAAACCGTCAAAGCCACTTTCTCAAAAGCCAAACTGGACGGAGTCATCGGTTACAAGCCATAAAGACAAACCCCGGTCAAACCATCTCCAGAAAAGAACTCACTTTTAGAGCCGGGAAATCTGCATGCCGCCCGGTCCGGTCGATGAGAATCCCATCCACTCCCGCGAGCCTTGCCCCCTTGATGTCCGTCAGCGGTTCGTCGCCGATGTGGCAGGCTTCCTCCGCGCGGACTCCGCTCAATTTTAACGCCTCAGCGAATATCTTTTGATCCGGTTTGGCCGACCCCACCACCGTTGACGCGAGGATAAAATCGAAATGCCGGGCCAGCCCGATATCATCCAGAGTGTCTTGAAGTCGTGAATCCCAGTTCGAAACGACTCCCAAAATAACCCCTCGGCGCTTTAATTTTTCCAGAATGCCCGACTCTAAAACATCTTCATAAACCCGCCAGCAGTCCTTTTTCCGGAACACATCGTAGATCTGCTCGAAATAATTTTCAAAATCCTGCAAACCGCCAAAATGTTCGAACACTTGAAATACAAGATCCCGCCAGAATTTTTTCTCTATCGTCATTCCACTTTGCCGACCCAGCGATTCAATGCCGCCCATCGCGTTCCATTGCAGACGGAATTGCTTGTCCACATCTGCCGCGTCACCGGAAAACCCGTAGCTCCGGGCATGCCGGGTATAAACTTCCCCGACCGATGGATGCACGCGCAGCAGAGTCCCGCCAACGTCGAAAAACACCGCCTTGTATTTGGTTAACATCCAAACCCCTTCCTGCAAAAATTCCACTGCCGTCCACACAACCTACCCGTGGCTTATAGGATGCCTGACATGAGAATGGAGGTCTTTAAAAATTTACAACCGCATTAAAAAATTTTTATCACTATCCTTCAACTTTTTGTCAACCAATACAAATTTCAATTTTATCCTTGCCCTGAAGTTTGATACGTTAAATGAAACAACATCCCAGATTGCGGATTCATTTCAATATAGAACTGCCGAGGTTCTTCCTGCTCAAGGTTTGCCAGATAATTAAAATACCCGTTCAAAAGGTGGTTGAAAAGTCTCTGCAAGTGAAAGGGAGGAAAATCCAATGGTGGGGGGTGTGCTGATCGTACTGCTTTTCACGACAGAGGCCTCCGCCGATAAAATCCTAATGAAAAACGGAGACCGTTTCCAGGGAACCGTACAAACAATGAAGGGCGGTGTCCTGACGCTGGCAACGGGTTATTCCGAAACCATTCAAATACAAACTTCCGAGATCAAAAAGATCCTTACCGCAAAGCCCGCCAAAATTGTTCTCAACAACGGCAAAACCATCAAAGGACGGTTTCTGCCCTCCACCCCCGGTCAAATCAAAGTGAAATCCCCGTCAGGCAGAGGCTATGCCCTCATTAACAGCAACCCCGGAACCGGCGTGAGGAAAAACGACGTCAATTGGATTCTCTCTCTGGGCTATGCCTTCTGAGGGAAAGATTCCGAGTCCCACCCCGTTCAGTAGCGCAATCGTTCCATCAACCGTAAATATCGCGATGGCGCCCGAAATAATCAAGAGCGTGTTCGTACTCTTCCTGCGTGTCGATTTCAAAACAACCCGGCTGGGTCGTGCTCCAGGCCGCAAGGTCCACGTCACGAGCAAATTCGGTGAACGGGATTTCCCAGAGAACTTTCTCGTACTCGGCTTCGTGTTGCTCGTACAAATCCACAAATCGATTCACGTTGACTGCTGAGAGTTTAAAAAACCCGATCGCTTCCCCGCCAAACGCAAATCCGTTTTTCTCTTCCTCGGTGAAATGCCGTTTGGTGATAAACGCATGAATGTCCCCGGATGCCTTCAACAACGCCTTCGATGATTCTTCGTCATCAATTTCTCCGGGAGTCAACGCGAAAGAAGTCGGGCCTGACGCCCGCACATAATCGATTAAAATCCGCCGCGGGTAAAGAACATCTCCATCCAGAATGAGGACATCACCTGAGCATTGCCTGAGCCCCATTACCATCGAAAGCGTGTTTCCGGTGGTTCGATAAACCTTGTTATCGATGAATTCGATGGGCAACTCGAGCTGTAAGCCCCGAACATAGCTCTCAACCTTCTCTTTGTTGTGCCCCAGAATCAGGTGCGTGCGTTCGATTCCCAGTTCCTGCAAACAGGAAAGGTGGCGGGAAAGAAGAGTGCCGCCGCTGAAAGGCAATAACGCTTTGTGGGGAATGTCCTGCCGGTTCAGGCGCGACCCGTATCCGGCTAAAAGAATAATTGCTTCCATAAGTTGACTGGTATTGATCTCCAGGAAGAAATGACAATGCCTGGATCAGAAGTGAAAAAATATTTAAACCGGCCAAAGGGAAACTTCCCTCCGTTCGCGCAACCCGTCTATTTACTGTAGGCCCAGAAATGCGACATAGGGTCGCCGGAACAAAATCTTCTGAACTTAAGCAGCGTGTCCAGACCGTCCGCCGTGCGTTCCACGTTACTGGGTTCTTCTGGAAAGTCGCCCCAGCCCTGGTCGTTTTTTTCGTCGATGAGCCAGCGAACGCCTTTTGCAATGAAGGGCGTGAATTTTTCACGCTTGCCAAACGTATCGGCAACCAGCATCAGATTGCGGCAGGCATCCATCGTGTGATCCATGTTTTCCTGGTCCCAGGAGCCATTGGCCGCTTGTTCTCCTGCCAGCGAGTCGGCGACATCCATGCAAAGTTTTTCGGCGTAATCAATTCCATCCATAAAATACGCTGGCACGAGGGTGTATTGCATCAGATGAGCGGTGGTTTCAATGCCGGCAGGATGAAAGGTGTTATCCTTCCATAACCCGGAGTCCTGTTGCCAGTTCTTGACAAACTCAAAGCCGCCGATTCTCGCCTTGTTAATCCTTTCTTCACTCTGCCTGTCATGCGTGACCTGATAGATGGTTAGAAAACAAGTCACCGAGCAGGTGGTATCCAGGTGCGACCATTCAGGGTCGTTCCAATGCCCGTCCGCTTCCTGAGTGGACAGCACGTATTCCAGCGCCCGTTGAATGGCAGCCTCGATCTCAGGGTCCTGCAAAATGAGGTTGCCCCGGCAAAGTTTCAAGGCCACAAACGTCGTGATCCACATCGAGGTCTGGTTGGCATGAGACACTTTAGACCAGCCGCCATCCGGGTTTTGTACCTTCACGCATTCCCGGAAATCGTTTCCGAATGTCCGTGTGCTTCCCAAGTGCAGAATACATCTTAGAATATGTTCCAAAACCTCCATGTCCTGCTCACCTTCCAGGAGGCTCCATTCGCCTTTTTTGGAGTCCAGATATTGCCATTCATTGGCAATCAATTGATCGAGTTCTTCCTGCGCAATCGTGGTCATGATGAGACTGGTTTTTACTCAACCCTATTCAAAGTTTTCCCGGAGCAAATCGGATTTGGAAAATCGCAAGGGCAAGCCTGCCTCAATATTTCAGGTTAGATCGCCCAACCTGGAGAGTTATTCCATCAGCCGCGAGAATTTTTTTGAAACCCAACCCATTTGGCCCGAGGAAAATTGAACCTTATACCATCCATTCTGTTCTCTGACAAAGGGGAACTGCGAACCCTTATCCACGGTACCAAGAACCCTGGAGTTCGAGGAAGGTTCTTCCCTGACTCTGAGCGGATCATTGCGAGTGACGATCTCCACGATCTTTTTCGGCGGCTGGCTCCCTTCAAGAGAGTCAAACAGATTGGCAACTTCCGGCGGCTCTTGAGCGGGGAAAAGATCGGTGCCGGTGGAGGGTTTGGGCTCCGGTTGCGTGGCGATTTCTATAGGACGATCGACACTGCGCACAACTTCTTGCGGTTGCTCGGGAACAATTCCCTCATCCAGACTTTCAATCAAAGGCCGTTCCTCAGCTTTTTCGGCTGTTTCCATGATTTTCCCGGCCCCTTCTTTCATGGGGGAGCCAACTTCATCCATGTGCCCTTTGTCCGCACTTTCCAGGATCGAGCTTTCAGCCCCGGAAATATCTTTCTCCATGTCCTCATCACCTGTCTTCGCCATTGCAGGCGCGGGATCACTGTCCGGAATCTCTGTACCACCCGGCGAAACGGCTGGTGAAGAATCTTCCGTTTGCATGCCATCCAGCGCAGTTTCACTCACTTCAGAACTTATTGGCTTCAGTCCTGCTATTTTCGTCCGCGCTTCATCGGCTTTTTTCCCGCTGTTTGGAAAACGTTTGAGGAAACCTTCGTAAGCTTGCAACGTGTTGGATTGTTTGGCTTGCTCGAAAACTTTATCTTCAAACTTCTCAATAATAAAACCGATTTTCTCCTTCTGCTCCGGTGAAGAAAGTTCCTGCGCCTGTTTCAGGGTATCGACCGCGCCGTTGTAATCCCTGGCTTCATTAAGGAGGGTGGACTTGAACATGAGCACCCGGACCAGATTATTTTTGATTTTCTCGTCGTTTGGCTCCAGCGACAGGGCGGTTTCAAATTCGACAATGGACGGGCCCACTTGATCGTCTCCAAAATAAACCAGGCCCAGGTTATTGTGAGCCTCAAAAGAACGCGGATATTTCTGCAGGAATTGTTTCCACACCTTGATCGCCGCCGCACTCCTGTTGTTCTCCTGCCGGAACAAGGCCCGGTCAAAAAGCTCCCGGTCCTCTCTTGTCATTTGTCCCTGCGGGGCCGTAAAATAAGGTTTTTCAGAAAAGTAACCGAGAGGATTGCTGGCGCACGCCTGAATGCACACCAGGAGTCCAATAACACAAAATCTGCTTAACGTTTTTAAATTCATAGTCATAGTTTGAATTATCACTCTTTTTTAAAATTCCGTCAATAACTCTTGACATAAAAGTAAAACTATCGAATGCTAGTCACTTCACTAGGGGTGTTGCACCAACTGAGATTTCCGTAAGGATGACCCTTGGAACCTGATCTGGATTATGCCAGCGAAGGGAAGTGAAGCTATCTTATTCAGATGTGCTGCCATTTCTTCAGACTGCAATCCCGATGATCGGGTTGCAGTTTTGTTTTATCGGTCCCTCCCGCAGAAATCTTACCCAAACAACACACCAGAAAGATTCAGTTCTACTTTCATACGTAATGGAGAAAGCTGGATTTTGTTTAATGAAGTTAAAATGGGGAATCTCGGTGAAGCTGACGATTAACGGTGAAGAACGGGAAATTCATTCCAGTAATACCGTGACCGAACTGGTAGAAGAGCTGAAAATTGTAGCTCCCAACATCGCCGTGGCCGTCAATCATCAGGTCGTTCCCAGATCGCAGTACCCGACCACCGCCGTTCAAGAGGGCGATACCATAGAGATCGTCCACGCAGTTGGCGGCGGAGTTTAACCCGATTAAAAACACGTTTGGGAGGAACATCATTTCCCATGGAAAATACAGTCGCCGCAGAAAAGAACAGTTTTAAAATTGGCGATAAAACCCTGACGTCACGATTGATCGTCGGCACGGGGAAATACGCTTCCTTTGAAGAAACTCGTCGAGCGATTGAAATTTCCGGCGCCGAAATCGTGACCGTAGCCGTCCGCCGCATCGAGCTGGACACCACCAAGGAATCGCTGCTCAACCACCTCGATCCCAAAAAATACATATTTCTACCGAACACCGCCGGTTGCTATTCCGTGAAGGAAGCGGTCATGACCTGTCAGCTGGCCCGGGAAGCCGGGTTGGGCAATTTCGTCAAAGTGGAAGTCATCGGCGATGAAAAAACCTTATTCCCCGACAACGAGGCCACGCTCGAAGCCTCCCGGTTGCTGGTCAAGGACGGGTTTCAGGTATTGCCCTATTGTACGGACGATGTCGTATTGTGCAAAAAACTCGAAGACCTGGGCTGTGTCGCCGTCATGCCTCTGGCCGCGCCGATCGGCTCTGGCTTAGGCATTCGCAACCCTTACAACATCAGGCTGATTCTGGAAGCGGTCAAGGTACCCGTAATTATAGACGCCGGTGTCGGCACCGCATCCGACGCCAGCCTGGCCATGGAACTGGGTGTGACCGGCTTGTTGATGAACTCCGCCATCGCCGGAGCCCGTGACCCGTTAAAAATGGCTTTGGCCATGAAAATGGCGGTCGAGAGCGGCAGGCTGGCTTTTGAAGCGGGCAGGATTCCTAAAAAATTATACGCATCCGCCAGCAGTCCGTTGGAAGGGTTGATAGATATTTAACCAGCAAGGCATGAAGGCAGAAGTAATCGTCAGCCCTACAGGTTTTCAGTAGCACAGGCTTTCCAGCCTGTGTGAAAAGTCTATGTGAATGCACAGGCTGGAAAGCCTGTGCTACTATTTTTAGTTTTGAGTTGGGGGCCGGGGAGATTCTAATGAGGCAAACCAAATCAAAGAAATTGCATCGTTAGCACGGGCAAAGACAATGCATCCTCTGGATGATCTCAAAGTGTACCTGATCACCCAGCGCTCCTGTTTTTCGGAGCACGATTTTTTGCCCTGTCTGGAACTAGCCCTTGAAGGCGGTGTTCGGGCCGTGCAATTACGGGAAAAAGACCTCAGCACCGAGGAACTTTTAAAATTGGCCCAAAAAGTTAAGTTAGCGACGGAAAAGTACGGCGCAAAGTTATTTATAAATGAACGGGCGGACATCGCCCATCAAACGGGCGCTGAAGGCGTACATCTTACAGAAGCCAGCGCTCCCGTGGAAAAAGTTCGAAAGAATTTCCCCAACCTGCTGATCGGCGTATCCACGCACTCCCTGGAAAGCGCGCGCCAGGCAGAATTGGGAGGAGCTGACTTCATAACCTTCAGCCCGATATACGAAACGCCTTCCAAGAAGGAGTTCGGTCCGCCCCAGGGGCTGGACCGATTGCAGGAAGTCTGCCGGGAAATTAAAATTCCTGTTCTCGCATTGGGAGGAATTAGTAAAGACCGAGTCCCACCCGTTCTGGATCAAGGAGCCTTCGGAGTCGCCTTAATCTCTGGCATCTGGAACGGTCCCGATATAAAACAAGAATCCTTTGAATATATGAAATTCTTCGGAAGGAGATAAACAACATGACCGACAATACACCCAGCAATGGCAGCCGGCTCAATCAATTGACCACGCACCCCCTGTCCCCCAATTCCAAAAAAATATATGTCGCAGGCTCCATACACAAGGACATCCGCGTTCCCTTCAGGGAAATAACGTTAACGGATAGCGCGCCCCATTCGGGGAATGGCGGCAACGGTGCCGCGTCCAATGGTTCCATTCTCGTCTACGACACCTCCGGGCCTTACACCGACCCCAATGTAAAAATCGACCCCCACAAAGGGCTTGCGCCTATTCGAGCTAAATGGATTTCAGACCGGGGAGATGTCGAAGCCTACGAAGGTCGAGCCGTCCTTCCGGTTGACAATGGTCACAAGCGTCCTGAGCAAACCGAAATCACCCAGCAGTTCAACCGCGAAGGAATGCAGATTCTGCGTGCCAAACCCGGTAAAAATGTGAGCCAGATGCATTATGCCCGAAAAGGCATCATTACTCCTGAGATGGAGTATATCGCCATCCGTGAAAACCAGCGGCGCGTCGAACTGGATCAGGACGCCAACCGGGAACACCGCCTCCGAGGCAATTCCTTTGGAGCCAGCATCCCCGATGAAATCACCCCCGAGTTTGTCCGCGACGAGATTGCCCTGGGACGCGCCATCATCCCGGTCAATATCAATCATCCTGAAATCGAGCCGATCATCATCGGCAGAAATTTTCTGGTGAAAATCAACGCCAACATCGGCAATTCCGCCGTCACCTCCTCCATCGAGGAGGAAGTGGAAAAAATGGTCTGGGCCACCCGCTGGGGCGCAGACACGGTGATGGACCTCTCCACCGGAAAAAATATTCACGATACGAGGGAGTGGATCATTCGCAATTCATCCGTACCCATCGGCACCGTGCCGATTTATCAGGCATTGGAAAAAGTTGAAGGCAAGGCGGAGGAGCTGACCTGGGAGATCTACCGCGACACTCTCATCGAGCAGGCGGAACAAGGGGTGGACTATTTCACCATTCATGCCGGCGTGCTCTTGTCTTATGTCCCCATGACCGCAAAACGGGTCACGGGCATCGTTTCCCGCGGCGGCGCCATCATGGCCAAATGGTGTCTGGCGCATCACAAGGAAAATTTCCTCTACACCCATTTTGAAGATATCTGCGAAATCATGCAGGCTTATGACGTCAGCTTCTCTTTGGGAGACGGCCTGCGTCCCGGCTCCAGCGCCGACGCCAATGACGAAGGCCAGTTTGCCGAGTTGGAAACGCTGGGGGAACTCACCAAAGTCGCCTGGAAATATGAAGTCCAGACCATGATCGAAGGCCCCGGCCATGTGCCCATGCACCTGATCAAGGAAAACATGGAAAAACAGCTCAAGGAATGTCATGAAGCGCCTTTTTACACCTTAGGCCCTTTAACCACCGACATCGCTCCGGGCTACGACCACTTCACCAGCGGCATCGGCGCCGCCATGATCGGCTGGTTCGGATGCGCCATGCTCTGTTACGTGACCCCCAAGGAGCATCTGGGGCTTCCCAACCGCGACGACGTGAAAGAAGGGGTTATCACTTACAAAATTGCCGCCCACGCCGCCGATGTGGCCAAGGGCCATCCGGGAGCCCGGGTGCGGGACGACGCCTTGAGCAAGGCGCGTTTTGAGTTCCGCTGGGAGGATCAGTTCAACCTGTCCCTCGACCCGGAACGGGCGCGGGCGTATCACGATGAAACCATGCCCTCGGAATCCGCCAAGGTGGCGCATTTCTGCTCGATGTGCGGCCCGCATTTCTGTTCCATGAAAATCACTCAGGATGTCCGGGATTACGCCCAGAAAAAGGGACTTGAAGAGGAAAAAGCCCTTGAAGAGGGCATGAAAGAGATGTCAAAAACGTTTAAAGACAGGGGAAGCGAAATTTATAGCCAACCGTCTTGATTAAAGAATAGGCAATAAATTCAAGGGTTGTTTAGGGGTTTTACGGCAATAATCAGCGGCAAAACTTTACCAGCAGTGGGACTCTGCTTGACAAATGGCGGTTTCCCTCTAAAATAGGCAACCATAACGAATTCAGGCGCGTAGCTCAGGGGTAGAGTACTTGCTTGACATGCAAGGGGTCGGCGGTTCGAAACCGCCCGCGCCTATTTTTCGATTCCCCAGGGTAAATAGAAACCTCCGCTCAAGCGCACGATCAGGACAGTATAAAGTGCGTTTTTGCAAAGCTTTAAGTTTCTCCTTCCCTTAAAGGATATCCCTTACAACCCAGCGGTTGGTGTCAAGCAGGCAATGTGCCGGTACATTGCCGATCAGGAACAATAGTGTAAACCGGAGAACCACGGAAAGTAAAAATGAGCAAGACAACTGAAAATTACGATCTGGAAACCATCCGCCACAGTGCCGCCCATTTGATGGCGCAGGCTGTGAAGCAGTTGTATCCCGAAACTAAAGTGACGATCGGCCCCGTGATTGAAGACGGGTTCTATTATGACTTTTCCCGGGAACAACCGTTTGTGCCGGAAGATCTGGAAAAAATAGAAGCCTTGATGAAGGAAATTGTAGCAAAAGATCTCGAAATCGTCCGCCAGGAACTCCCGCGAGCCGATGCGCTCAAGATGTTCGACTCGCTGGGTGAATCTTTCAAGAAAGAGATCATCGACGACATCGATTCCGATCAAGCCTTGTCGGTTTACACGCAAGGGGAGTTCACGGACCTTTGCCGTGGCCCGCACGTCGGCTCCACCAAAGATTTAAAATCGTTCAAGCTGTTGCACACCTCCGCCTCCTACTGGCGTGGGGATGAGCGCAACCCCGTGTTGCAGAGAATCTACGGGACCGCCTGGCATAATGATAAAGAACTTCGCCAATACCTGAATCGACTGGAAGAAGCCAAGAAACGCGACCACCGCAAACTCGGAAAAGAACTGGATTTGTATTCAGTGACCGATGAAATCGGACCGGGGCTGATCCTGTGGCATCCCAAGGGCGCGAGAATCCGCGGCCTGATCGAAGACTTCTGGAAAAAAGAGCACTATAAAAACGGCTATGAGATGGTTTACAGCCCGCACGCCGCCAAAGTGGACTTATGGAAAACCAGCGGACACATGGCTTTCTATAAAGAAAACATATTCTCGCCCATGGATATCGAGGGCAAGGAATATGTGATGAAACCCATGAACTGCCCGTTTCATATTCAAATTTTTCAGAGCCACCTGCGTAGCTACCGCGACCTTCCCATCCGTTTCGGGGAATTTGGCACGGTTTACCGCTATGAGCGTTCCGGCGTTCTGCATGGTCTTTTGCGGGTTCGCGGCTTCACCCAGGACGACGCGCATCTGTTTTGCCGTCCCAGCCAGCTTGAAGAAGAAATCGTCAAGGTGCTGGATCTGATTCTATTCGTTCTCAAGTCCTTCGGGTTTGAAGAGTACAAAGTCTATCTCAGCACCCAGCCGGAAAAATTCGTCGGCGAGCAGGAAGATTGGGAAAAAGCCACCCATGCCCTGAAAGCGGCCTTGGAGAAATCCGATCTTGCCTATGAAATCGATCCTGGGGAAGGCGTGTTTTATGGTCCCAAAATCGACATCAAAATCAAGGACAGCTTGAACCGTTACTGGCAGGTTTCGACCGTGCAGGTCGATTTTAACCTTCCCCAGCGGTTCAACATCAGTTATATTGAGGAAAATGGTCAGCGTCAGCAGCCGATCATGATCCATCGCGCCCTGATGGGCTCCCTGGAGCGTTTTTTCGGATGCCTGATTGAGCATTATGCCGGCGCTTTTCCTTTATGGCTCGCGCCGACCCAGGTCATCCTGCTTCCGATCACCGATAACCAGCTTCCTTATGTAGAAGAGTTGACCCGACTCCTCGAAAAGGAAGAGATCCGGGTAGAAAAAGACTTGCGTAATGAAAAGATTGGGTTCAAAATCAGGGAAGCCCAGTTACAGAAGATCCCATATATGATTGTTTTGGGTGAAAAGGAAGTCGAGACCCTGACGCTTGCCGTCAGGAAGCGCCGGGCCAAGGAAACTCGAACGATGGACATAGACGCCTTTCTCGAAGAAATAAGAACCAATGTACGAGACAAAACCATCGATTGCTTATAAACACCTTTTTATGAGGAGGACCCTTAATTAACGACAATAAGCAACGCATCAATAAAATGATTCGAGTTAAAGAAGTCAGTGTCATCAGTGACGACGGAGAGCAGATGGGAGTATTCCTCACCGAAGAAGCGATCAGTATGGCAATGGAACAGAATCTGGATCTTGTTGAAGTAGCGCCTCAGGCCAAGCCCCCCGTTTGCCGCATCATGGATTTCGGGAAATTCAAATACCGTCAGAGTAAAAAAGCGCACGAAGCCAAGAAGAACCAAAAGATCGTCCACCTGAAGGAAGTTAAATTCAGGCCCAATACCGACCAGCATGATTTTGATTTCAAGCTGAAGCACGTTTTTCGTTTCATTGAAGCGGGAGACAAGGCCAAAGTGGTTATATTTTTTAAAGGCCGAGAAATCGTTCATCGCGAAAACGGCGTAAAATTGCTCAACCGGGTCATTGCCGCAACCGATGAAATTGCAGCGGTCGAGACCGCCGCCAAGCAGGAAGGCCGGACACTGATTGTGATCCTTGCGCCAAAAGGCAAGAAGAAAGGCCAGTGACGGCAAAACAAATTTTTTGAACAGATATCAATCGAGAGACTATCCATGCCAAAAATGAAAACCAACAAAGGCGCCGCCAAGCGTTTCAGGAAAACCGGTACAGGGAAAATCAAGGGGAACCACGCCGGTGCCAGCCACATCCTGACCAGCAAAAGTACCAAGACGAAACGAAATTTAAGAAAATCCAGGATCTTGTCCCCTGGAGATGCTAAACGCATTAAAGTCTTGATTCCCTACTAGGGGATCGCTAAACAATATATAGGAGAGAGTGAATGCCTCGCGCAGTAAATGGAACCGTTTCAAGAAAAAGACGAAAAAAAATACTTGATTTAGCCTCCGGGTACCGGAGTGTACGAAGCAAGGCTTATCGAAAGGCTAGAGAATCCGTTGAAAAAGGGCTGTGTTATGCCTATCGGGATCGGAAAGTTCGCAAACGTGAATTTCGACGCCTGTGGATCGCTCGCATCAATGCCGCAGTGAGAGCAAACGGATTGACCTACAGCAAGTTCATGCACGGACTGAAGCTCGCCAATATTGAACTTGACCGTAAAGTTCTCTCCGATCTTGCCATCCACAACCAGGATGCCTTTCAGACCTTGACAAAAACCGCCCAGGCGCAGCTGGCTTGACCTCGCTCCCGCGAGGGGGAATTTGCATCCACGCCCAGGCGAGCCTCAGGGTAAAAGGGAAATTTTTACTTCCTCAAACCCATCGCACGTTGATATTGGGACCAGCGACACTCTGACCCCGCTAAGCGGGGAGGATACGTTGGGCTAATGCTCGCATCGCTCACGAGTCCCGGCGAAAAGTTTGGCATTGGGTAGAACATATTCAGCCATAAATCCATAGAACGTTAATATTTGTTCCAGCCCCAGGCTGGCCGCTATGATCGAAAAAATCCAACAGCACCGTCAGGACTTCGATGACAAACTCAAAGGGTGCTCTTCCTCAGATCATCTAAAACAGATTCGCATCGATTTTCTCGGAAAAAAGGGATGCGTCTCTGAGATAATGAAAGACCTGCGGTCTGTGTCGGCAGAAGAAAAACCCCTGCTTGGCAAATATATCAACGGATTCAAAGTACATATCGAACAGGCCCTGGAGGAAAAAGCCCACGCGCTGGGAACCAAAATTCAGGGAATTCCTGACGTCCTGAAAGGGTTCGACCCCAGCTTGCCTGGAAGGAAAGAAATTACCGGCTCCATCCACCCCATTTCGCAGATGTTGGAGGAAATCACCTCCATTTTTTTCAGTCTGGGGTTCCAGGTGGAGGAAGGCCCCGAAATCGAATCCGATTATTATAATTTCGAAGCCTTGAATATTCCCAAAGACCATCCCGCACGGGATATGCAGGACACTTTCTACATTGAAGATGATCTCGTTCTAAGAACCCATACCTCGCCCGTGCAGATCCACGTCATGGAAAAGCAGAAGCCCCCTTTGCGCATTATCGCCCCTGGAAAAGTTTACCGTTGCGATTCGGATGTCTCACACACCCCGATGTTCCATCAAATCGAGGGGTTGATGATCGACGAAAATATTTCCTTCAGCCATCTCAAGGGCATAATCAACATATTCCTGCATCAGGTATTTGGCAAACAAACCAAAATCCGCTTCCGGCCCAGCTTTTTTCCCTTCACCTGTCCCAGCGCCGAGGTGGATATTCAGTGCGTCATGTGTTCCGGCAAAGGCTGTCGGGTCTGTTCCCAGTCCGGGTGGCTGGAGATCATGGGGGCGGGGATGGTGGACCCGGCGGTGTTTAAGTCCGTGAACTACGATTCCGAGAAATGGACGGGGTTTGCCTTCGGCATGGGCATTGAGCGCATCGCCATGCTCAAATACGGGATCAATGACATCCGCCTGTTTTTTGAAAACGACCTGCGGTTCCTGAAGCAATTTTAAGAAAACTTCTGAATATTACTTCAAGACCCAATCAGAAACCAAAAGTAGTAGCACAGGCTTTCTTGCCTGTGCGCACAGCCTGGAAAGGCTGTGCTACTGAAAACCTGTGAGACTGAAAACCCATCGCGCTAAATATTGAGTCCAGCGGCACGCTGGTCATAAAAAAAGGGAACGGGCTTTTTGGCCCCGTTCCCCCTTTTTTGATCCTTCTTGCTTTGCGGTTCCTGAAGCAATTTTAGGAAACCTCGATAACGACCCAGGCACCCACTAAAAACTAGAAGCAGTAGCACAGGCTTTCCAGCCTGTGCATACACATAGACTTTTCACACAGGCTGGAAAGCCTGTGCTACTAAACCTGGTCATCATAAAAAAAAGGGAACGAGCATTTGAGCCTCGTTCCCCTTCTTCAAATCCCTCTTTTACTGGTCTTTTTTACACTTTGAACTGACCCACCAGGCTTTGCAGTTCCGCCGCCATTTTAGAAAGCTCAGCAGATGCGGCCTGCGTATCGACTGCGCCCTGGGTCGTGCTTTGCGCCGCCTGAGCGACGCCTGTGATGTTCTGCGCGATCTCTGCGGTTCCTTTCGCGGCTTCGGCCACATTACGACCGATCTCCGCCGTGGTCGCCGTCTGTTCCTCAACCGCGCTGGCAATGGTGTTGGAGATATCGCTGATCCTGTTGATGACCTCGGTTATCTCAGCGATCGCTGTGATTGAATTTGCCGTGTCGGTCTGGATGGCGCCGATCTTGCCGCTGATCTCCTCCGTCGCCCTGGCCGTCTGGTTGG
Organism: Nitrospinota bacterium; assembly: GCA_027619975.1. Lineage (NCBI taxonomy): Bacteria > Pseudomonadati > Nitrospinota > Nitrospinota bacterium. Next base: position 29,114 of record JAQCGX010000021.1, on the reverse strand, counting down.
CCAGGTCCTTCACCTCGTTGGCCACCACCGCAAAGCCTTTGCCCGCTTCACCCGCCCGCGCCGCCTCGATCGTGGCGTTCAGCGCCAGCAAATTGGTCTGTTCCGCGATGGACGTGATCACCTTCACCACCTGACCGATCTCCGCCGAACTCACCCCCAGTTTACTGATGGTGGCATTTGTGGTTTGCGCGATTTTTACCGCCTCAGTAGCGATTCTTGCCGCCTCGCTGGAGTTTTGCGCGATCTCCTTGATGCTGGCACTCATTTCCTCGGCTCCGGTGGAAACCGTCTGCACGTTTTTACTGACCTGCTCGGAGGCCGCTGACACCACGCCAGACTGCGCCGAAGTTTCTTCCGCGTTCCCTGCCATCTGCTGGCTCACTGCCGTCAATTCCTCAGATGACGATGCCAGCGTTTCCGCATTGTGGCCGATCGCCTGCATATTGGTGCGCATCTTCTGCATAAACGCCGATAAACCTTCACCCATCCGGCCGATGGCGTCTTGGCCCTTGACTGTGACGGCCTGGGTCAAATCGCCTTCCGCCGCCGCAGACACCACCTCCAGCATGCTGTCCACCTTGGTCCGCAACTCATCAGCCTGTTTCTGTTCCCGAGCCGCCGCTTCCTTGGCGTTATTGGCGTTTTGTACCAGTTGGGTAACTATAGACCAACCGGCCATGTAGCCAATGAGTTCTCCCTTTTGATCGTTAATAGCCGCCACATTGAGATCAAGAATCTCCGGCCCCAACTGAATTTGAACTTGATGCGGCAGGTTCTTGGGATTCCCCAGAAACTGTCTCTGATGCGCCGGATTCTTATGGAATATATCGATCGACTGTCCCAAAACCTGATCGGCTTTCACCGGCAACAAATTTTCTATCTGTTTAAACGTTCTGGCGGACGCAGGATTAATATACTGAATTTTAAAATCTTTGTCCGCGTACATGATGTTGGTGGACATGCTTTCTACGATCTGACTGATACGAGAGGTCTCCGCATCGGCTTTTTGCTTCTCCGTCGCCTGCCTATACATGCCCTTCAAGTTATCTTCGAACTCACCCTGCAGGCCGAATTTGTCCGACGCCGGGATTCTCCCTTTCAGCAGTTCGTCCGCGCTCTTCAGAAAAATCTTGACGCCCGAAAACAAACCGTTAAAAGCTTCCGACAGACGCCCGATCTCATCTTTGGACCGCACCGCCATATCCTGCATATTTCTCAGGTTGCCGGCGGCAAAGTTCTCAAGGCCGGTGGTCAAGGCAACAATCGGCATTGTTAAAGCCCGTGCGCTCCAGAAACCGAACATCGCGATCAGGCCAAAACATACTGACGCAATCATAAAGAGTTTGTTTTCGATCGCTATGATCGGTGCGTTCACCAATTCATCCGGCGACCTGGCCAGCACCGACCAGTTCATGCCCGGAAACCCCATGGAGCCTTCGAAGTGCGCAAACCCCGCCGCCTGCACGATTTTCTTGCGTGCATGCGTTGCGTACTCAAACCCGGATTCCTTGTTGCTGGCCGCTTTGACGGCGGCGGAAACCCCTTTTTCCGCCAGGTTCAGCTTGAATAAAACATTCAAATCCCGCTTGACGCCATTTTCCGAGCCGTTTCCGTAGGCCGGGTCAAAATCCAGAATCACCTGACCGGCGCCGTTGAGCAGGGTCAGCTCGACATTGGCAAGCCCGCTTTGTTTCAATTTCTGATACGCCGACACAACGATATCCTCGACCAGAGAATACTTGGCGTAATTGTTCCAGACGGCAATCACTTTTCCATCCGCATCGTAAACCGGAGCGGAAAAATTCAGGGTGAGCCCTTCGTCGCCCGGATAAGCGCCTTTAACGTCCTGATCCACATGCACCGGCGTGATCACCGTTCCCGTAAAGCTGCTGTCCCCGCCGACATTGCCCGCCTGGCTGGTATAAAACTTTTTCTGTATCACATCCTGAAACCACTGAGCCTGGCCGAAATTGCGGCCTAATAAATTACCTGTCGAAATTCCCTTGCCGTCCTGGTCCTTGCTGTTGACGGCGATGACGTTGCCTTCCAGATCCACCAGAAGCGTCAGGGAATAAATATCATAAGTGTCCACATAACTGTTCATGGCCGTCACAATCGGGCTGTCCGCCTTGTACCAGTGCTCCCGGTTCTGCAGAACCGCGTTCAAACCGAAGGCCTGAACATCCCCGTAACGCTCGAAGAGATTACGGTCGATTTTATCGGCGATGTTTTCTGCGATGCCTTGCAGGTTACTGGCATTCAGATTCCTTATCTCTTTGAAAGAAATATTATTAATAACCATGACCACGCCCAGCGGAAGCATGCCGATCAGCAAATAAAGGATGATCTGCTTCCACTTCAAACTCATATTTGTCCAAAATTTCATCGCTTTCTCCCCATAAATTCAACCTGGAATAATAAATGATCCCCGCCCCAAGGGGCGGGGTATTTAAAGGTAGTTTTTTTATAACCTCCCCTAACCCCTCCCTGCAAAGGAGACCTTTGCAAAACCCGTCATTGCGAACGAAGTGAAGCAATCCAGAACACCTGGATCGCCGCGCCGCTTTGCGGCTCGCGATGACGTATAGAATAGTCTCAGGGCAAACTCCATGAAGATTCTCGACTTACGCAAAGTTCTCCTTGCAAAGGAGGGGAATGTGGATGGATCTTAATTCCTACTGTTTCCCTCTCCCCCCAGCACCAACAGTGTCATACAACAAACCATATTAGCTTTAACAGTAAGTGTAAAATACATATCACTGTAACCCGTTATTTTTCAAATGACAACAAAAAAATTTAATTGTAAAAAAAATATCGCGCACCGAAGAGGTGGACTCTGCGGTGTTTAAGTCCGTGAACTACGATTCGGAGAAGAAATGGACGGGGTTCCCTTTGGCATGGGCATTGAGCGCATCGGAGAAGGCTGGGATGAGGGGCGCACACTATTATGCAAATGTGAGCTTTTAAGAAAAAAATGAAGGGGAGTAGGAAATTCCGTTATTCGGGTTTCATGGCTTTTTTCACCATGACGCGGTCGAAATAGTTGATGGACATGCCACAGTCGAGGACGATCCCCTGGGCGTTGACGCCGCTCGACCGCTCGCTGAGCAGAAACACGGCTGTATTGGCCACCTCCGGGGTGGTCAGGGCTTTTTTGCGCAGGGTGAGCTGTTCCGCATAAAGATAGGAATCGACGTAACCGGGAATCCCCGCCGAGGCGGAGGTCTTGAGCAGGCCGGCATTGACCGAGTTGAAGCGGATATTGGAAAAGGCGCTGAACGATTTCGCCAGAAAACACAGGGAGGAGTCGAGGGCGGCCTTGGCGGGGGCCATATAGCCATAATTCTCGGCGGCCATGCGGGTGGTGGAGATGGACACCGTCACCACCGAGGCGTTTTTATGCAGAACGTCCTTGAAGGCGTTGGCAAGCCCAATCAGGGAAAAACAGGTGATGTCGATGGATTGCAGGAAATCGGCTTTTTCCGTTTCATGAAAGGGCTTGTTGCCGCCTGCGTAATTGGCGAAAGCGATGGAATGGACCATTCCGTGTAAAGTTTTCCGGTCTTTGGCCACTTCTTGCCGCAGACGGTCGATATCTTCCTTATTTTCGACATCGCACACATACACCGGCGCGTCACCCAGGAGTTTGCCGACGGATTGTTTGCGGGCCTCGGAGCGCACGCTGTAAAGCACATCGGCCCCTTCCTCGGCTAAAGTTTTGCCGATGTGATAGGCCACGCTCTTTTTATTAGCGACGCCGAACACCAGAAAGGTCTTGCCTTTAAGGTCCAAAAAACTCATTTGTGGCGGGCCTCGCTCTTTTTGTTGGAGAACTTTGGATGAGGGCGGCCATCCCCGTTTGCCCAGGGAGCGTATAAATCCCCTCGGCCCCTGTGGTATTTAACATTAGCTCTCATACCCGGCACGGGCACTTCGGTGAAGGGGGAGCAACCGACCCCCCCTTTTAAAAGAGAGCTTTGCTTAAGTCGTCTTTGCGAGAAGCCAACGGCGACGAAGCAATCCAGAGGCCCTGGATCGCCGCGCCGCTTTGCGGCTCGCGATGACGTATGGGGTAGGCTCAGCGGTAATCTGCTTGAAGACGCTCGACTTACGCGAAGGTCTCTTCCCGTTGGCGATGCCAGACACTGAAAACGCTTTAGTTGCCGACTTTTAAAACTCATTTGACTTCCTCCACCAGCATGACGGCGAAATCAAGAGTTGCCACCGTTTTGTCCTTTACCTTTACCCGGCCCGACAGGAAACAGGCGGGTTCCACCCATTCCTTCAGTTTCACCTCGATTTCCATCACATCCCCCGGGAAAACGGCGTGTTTGAACTTGACCTGATTCACCCGCGTGACCACAGGAATGCGGTTGTTAAGATCCTGCATGCGTTTGCCCATGAGGATGGCTCCCGTCTGAAACACCGATTCCAGGATCAACACGCCGGGCATGATGGGCCTGCCGGGGTAATGCCCCTCGAAAAAGGGTTCATCCGCTTTCACATCTTTCTGGGTCTGGATGCACGCGTCCGTGGCGGTTACGACTCGATCCACAAACAGGAAGGGCGGTCGGTGCGGGATAATTTCAAGAAAATCTTGCATGGCTTTATAGTCCGCCGGTGACCTCGTTGACCGCCCCGGTAATATAAGACGATTCTCGGGCGGCCAGAAACAATACGGAGTGCGCGACTTCCTCAGCCGAGCCAAATCGTTTCAAAGGCACTTGCGAGACATAGGCTTTCCGCTGTTCTTCTGAAAGGTCGCCGATAAAGTCGGTGTCAATAAAACCGGGCGAAACGCAATTGACAGTGATCTTGCGGCTGGCCACTTCTTTTGACAGCGAACGGGTGAACGCCACCTGCCCGGCTTTCGATGCGGCATAATTGGATTGCCCGGCAAAACCGAATTTACCGATCGGCGAGGTGATCAGGATGATGCGGCCGTAACGCTTGCGCATGAGGTTCTGCACCGCCAGTTTGCAGACATTAAATGTTCCCGTCAAATTGGTATCGATCACCTGCCGCCAATCTTCTTCTTTCATCAACCCGACCACCGAATCCCGGCGGATGCCGGAGCTGTTGACCAGAATCTGGAAGGGACCGTGATTTTCGTCCACATAGCGAAAAAAATCCTCGACCTGCTGGTAATCGGTGACGTCGAATTTCCTGAGGTCCAGACGGTCGGCACACTCTGCGTTGGCCTCCTGAAACTCCTGCGCGGCGGTATCGTTGGCTTGATAGGTGGCGATGACCTTCGCGCCCGCTTGCAGAAATGCCTCGGAAACCGCTCGCCCGATGCCGCGCGTTCCTCCCGCCACAATGGCGGTCTGACCTTTGAAATCAAATTGCATGGATGGACTTATTAACACTGAGGATGGTTGCGGTTCAAGCGGAAGCTGAAATCAGTTCTTTTTTGGAATCAACGGAGCGGACAAATTTATCCACCTCGTTGGCGACTATGACGCCGTAATTGGCGGCTCCCAGCCAGCCCGACATGATGATCCCCACCGAACCGGAATGAAACAGTCCTGATATCTGCCGGGGCAGATCGCGGCTGACTTTCAGCCCTTCAAATTTGGTCCCGAAAGAAGTTCCGCTCGGGTGCAACGTGTAGCGCTTGAAAGTTTTCGGCGTCGCCGCTTCGACATGGTCGATCTTTTTGCGGATATCGGGAATGTATTTTTCAAGAGCGTTCAGGGTGACTTCGATCAGGCGATTCTTTTCGACCTGATAGGTTTTTTCATCCAGATGGGCCCAGTCGTCATACAGGGCATTGGTCGATGCGACGATGGAATAGCGGTTGGTGCCTGGCCTGATTTCGGGATAATAAAATGAAAATGTCCGGCTGGTGACATCCTTGCTCAAAATCTTTTCGGTGTTGTATTCATCCGCGTCGGAGGAAAAAAGAAGGTCACCGAGGTAGTCGATTTTTTCGCCTTTTTTGATCCCCATATACACCTGGCAACTGGAATTGTTCAGGCGCACTTTTTTGACCTCTTCCACGAACTCAGGCTTGAAGTTTTCGTCTCCCACCAGCCTGTGGACCGTGGTCAGCAAATTGGAGTTGGAGAGCACCGTTTTACAGGCAATGTCTTGCCCGTTGATCCTCACTCCCTGAACAGTCTGGTCTTCCACATGAATTTTTTCGACCAGGCAATGGTTGCGAATGTCCACCCCGTTTTTCAACAGCTCTTTTTTCATTTTTTTGATGAGCTGGTCCGTCCCCCCTTTATAGGTGAAAACCCCCTTGTCCATGAAATTGGAAAACACAATGCCATAGGTCAAAGCCGGGTCGTCCAGGGTGGAGCCGTTGGCGTAGGTGATCGGTTCCATGAGAAAACGCCACACGTCTTTGCGACCGGGAAAAAACTTTTCGAATAATTCGCCGGTGGTCATGAGCAGATCGTCGTAAAAATTCATCCCCCGAGCGGTTTTGAAAAAATCGTCGATCACATCTTTCATGATGCCAAAATGTTCCTGCAAAATCCGGGTGAAATCGGCTTTATCGAACGTCGTGTTCAGGGCGAATTGAGGGTTGTCGAAATGAACGCCTTTTAACTGGATGACCGAATCCGCCATTTCGCGGGTCCAGTATTTACGGAAGGTTTTGATCATGCCTACGGGAAAGCCATGCAGGGAAATATCGAGAACGTGCCCGCCGCGACGCTTGAACCAGGTGGCCATGCCTCCCAGGTTGTAATGGTGTTCCGCCAGAAGCACCGAGTGGCCCAAACGTGCCAGCAGGTTGGCGGACGTCATTCCCGCCAGGCCGCTGCCGATGACGACCACATCATAAAACGATTTTGCGCCCTTCAACCAATCTCTTGCCATAAGATTTTATTCGTTACTTGTTGTCGTTAAGTTTCAACCGCTCGTTGCAAAACATGGAAGTTTGCCATGGAAATGCCGCTCAATGTGGCGCCGACAATTCCCAGAAATCCTTGATCCGTCCCGCAAATGAACAGGTTTTTTACGGGCGTGGTTCCATTTTTTATTTTGCGTGGCGACCCATACACCGCCCCATTCAAATGACCGGTGTATTTTTGGATCGTCCGGGGCGTAAACGTGTCTAAAAATACCACAGAATCGCTAAAATCAGGGAAAAATGTATGCAATGCCTCCAGTGCCTTTGCCCGGCATTCCTTTTTGAGCTGGACATATTCCGTCCGCGCAGGTGCTTTCCACAATTGGGCGCTGGCGAGATTGGTCAACCGCAACATGCCCTCGGAAAGCGGCTCGGGGTAATCAAAGTTATTGGGACAGCACAACACCCCGCTGGTCACATCGATCAACTGATCAGGAACCCGGTAATCGAACTTTGTCTGCGTATTGAAAAAAACGATGCTTTTATCGTAGCCAAGATCCTTGGGCTCCCGGTCGAGCACAAAAATGGATTCCATAAAAGACAACTGGCCCACCGGCCATTCCTGCTCCATCGGCTGAGCAGGCTGACAGCACCTGAGCGTTTCAACCGTCCCCATCGAAGAAATCACCGTATCGGCGGCCAGGCATTCTCCGCCCTTCAAAGTCACCGACTGCACCCGCCCATCTTCCGCATCAATCGACTCCACCTCCGCCCCCAACCGCAATTCCCCGCCCAGTTTCTTGTATTTTTCCACCAGCAGAGAAAGCAGAAACCGCATTCCCTTTAAGGGCTTGGCAAAGCCTTCCACGAAAATGCTTTTAAACATGATGACGAATTGATAAAAATCCATGTCCCGCTCGCGGGCGTTGCCGTAATACATGATCGGGCAGCACAACATATCGATCAGCAGGGGATCGGTGATATAGCTGTTCAATACCGCAAGCGCCGAGGTTTGCGTGTCGCCATCCAGCGAAAGCTCGTCAAATTCCTCAATTTTTTGCACCAGACGCAAAAACCCATCGATTTGACCGGGAAACTTGTCCGCCACCTCCTGCTTTAAAAACTCGAAATCGTTGGAGAAACTCAGGGATTTTTCAGGAAAGCGGATTTCCGACACCTGTTGCGGGCATAACTGAAAATCTTCGTGACGAAAGCGCAGTTGCTTGAGCAGTTTTCCAAGCGGCGAGCTGCGAACGCCTTTCGGGGAGTAGTTGGTCATGGCGTGCAGACCGACATCGAAGGTGCGGTTTTTACGGACATAAAAGGAATTCAACCCGCCCACCTCGATATGCTTTTCGACAATGCACACCTTTTTGTCGAAATGCGCCAGGCGAATTCCTGCCGCCAGCCCCGACAGACCGGAACCTATGATCAGAACATCATAACTCATGGCAGTAAAGACGAAAGTCTGGGATCGCAAAGCCCTGTCCCGCCGGAGACTCCGCACAGGAAAAAGCCCTCCCCGGAGCACACGCAACCGGGGAACGTATTATAAATGGAAGTGGAATTATTTTTATGAAAAACAGCGGGGGAAATAATAGGAAACAATTTCAACCAGCAAGCTGTCGGTCCTTCAAAAGAGGTTGAAGGTAAGTGACGCAGCTGGCCATCGTTGCAAGGTGACCGTAATCCTTCTCGGGGACTTCGATATTAAACCGCTTCCTGAGCTCCATGACGATATCGAGAAAATCCATGGAATCCAGATCGATCTGGTCCCTCAGATTATCCTGATCGTTAATGGAATCGACATCCTCATCAGGAGCAATATCAACAAGTATGTCGATAATGGCTGCTCTGACATCTTCTCCTGTCATCCGGCTCCTCCAAATTTTTTGATTTTATGAAAAAAAACTTAAAAACTCAATAACAAACTAGCCCTGAAACCGTTTCACGATCAGGACGGAATTGATACCAAACATACCAAACGAATTGTTCATTATATAGTTCACAACTTCAAGCTTTTTCGGTCGATTAGCCACAATATTATCAAGAGCGCAATCCGGGTCGAGGTTATCGAGGTTGATAGTCGGATGCACCCAGTTATCCTCAAACGCAGGCAGATTACCTGCAAGCTCCAAAGTTCCCGCCGCTCCCATCGTGTGACCGATAAAGCTTTTGGTGTTGTTGATCCAGACACTCTTTTCGCCACCAAACACGTCGCGGAGGGCGGTGCACTCCTGAATATCCCCAAGCTTCGTCGCCGTCGCGTGGGCATTTAAAATGTCTATATCCCCCGGTTGCAGTCCGGCTTTTTTCAGCGCCAGACGGATGCACTCCGCCTGCCTTATCGGTTCTGGAAGAATAAAATCATGGGCGTCGGAATTGCATGAATAACCAACGATCTCGCCATAGATTTTAGCCCCGCGTTTTTGGGCGTCCGGCAACCGTTCCAGAGTATAGATACAGCCCCCCTCGGAACAGACAATGCCGTTTCGATCCTTATCAAAAGGCCGACTCGCCTTTGTGGGGTCCTCATGCTTCGCCAAGGCCCCTTCGCTGTCGAAACTGGCGAAGATGCCAAATGTATGAATACTTTCTGAAATTCCACCGGCTAAAGCCTGGTCCACTTCTCCCAGACGCAACATCTGCAAGCCCTGAATGACGCCCATATTTCCAGCCGCACAAGCCGCACCGATCGTGTAATGCGGCCCTGTGATCTTCATGTTCAGGGTCACTTCCCCCGCCGGGTTATTGGCCACCGTCCTCGGGTTGTGGTGATGCGACCAGTATTTTACATCGTAATCGTACTGGCTGATGTTATAAACTTCATTTTCCGTCTCGACGTTGCCATGCTCGGTGACGCCAAGATAGACGCCGATACGGGACCGATCCATGTTCTCAAAGTCCCAGCCCGCATCCTGAACCGCTTCCTGAGCGCAATAAATAGAAACCGATCCGGCCCGGGTTCCTCGCCGTAACGCCTTTTTTTTCTGATACTTTAATTCATCAAAGTCACAAACTCCGGCTAAAACCTCGCCCATATACCGGGTTTCAAACTTACGGACGCCTGACTTTCCTTCCAGCAGACTTTTCCTGAAATCCTTCAGGTTATTGCCGTTCGGAGCCGTCAACCCGACTCCCGTTATGACGATGCGTTGTTCAGGGCTGACCCGGTTTTCCATTCCAAAATAATTTCAAATGGATCCTATCGTAACCAGATCCAGAGGCGGGATAAAGTCGTGAACGACCGTAGTATTTAAACTGTTAACTTGTAATCATTCCGATACAGACGGTCCATCAATGGTGCCTAATAAAAATTGACCAGAAAGCCCAGTACTATAACACAAAATTGCTGGCAAGAAAAGTCAAAAGGTTGGCTTGGAAGGGGAAGGCGCGTGAGCCATGTCATCCTGAGCCTGTGATATTCGACCTTTTTCTTCATGCCCCGCAGGGGTATGCCGAAGGTTAAGATGGCCTTAGCAGGTTGCTGAAAAACTATTTTTGGGACCTTAAAATGTTAATTTCAAGTTTACTGTTAATTTAAGAAAACCAGTAGCACAGGCGACCTATCCTTAAAGTTTATGCGGAAGTGCGGAATTTAATTCCGCCTTTCCAGCCTGTGCGCACAGCCTGGAAAGGCTGTGCCACTTAAAAGCAAAAACCTGTAAAACTTAACTCGCTGACGGATTTTTCTCTTTTTCAGCAACCTGCTAAAGAACGATACTCAAAGGTTCTGAAAGCCACAAAGGTTGCGAAAACTTTTGAACCTAAAAATTTTCGACCGCCTTTGGCAAGACAAATTATTTATTTAATGTTATGATGCATTTATGCAACAAAAAATTCTGATCCTCGATTCCAGCCGACCTTCGATTGAAACCCTCAGGCAAGCCCTGAAGCATAAAAACTATGAAGTTATTGCGGCATATACGTCCCTGGAGGGAGAAAAAAGGCTGTTGGAAAAAGTTTTCCATCTGGTCCTGATCAATGAAAATATTGTTGCAAAAAATGGACAAAAATTTCTGGATTTTCTGCATCGCAGGTTCCCCGGTCTTCCGGGAATCCTCCTGACACGCCAGGGCCTGCCGCTCGCAACTGAAGAAACCGCAGAAAAGTCAGGTTTTCACTTGTATCTCCGGTCCCAAGGGACTCCTAAACTACTCGAATTAATAGGCGAAATATTCAGCCAGGGAAACGAGGCCAGCGACAGTTCGGCCCCCGAAACCTCACCGGGCAAACTATTTCAGTTGCTGGGAGAAAGCCCATCCATCCGGCATCTTCGTGAAACCTTGCGCACCGTGGCGGCCACCGATGCAGGGGTCTTACTGCGTGGAGAAACGGGAACCGGCAAAGAACTCGCCGCCCGGTTTCTGCACGCCCACAGCCCCAGGAGCCAGAACCAGTTCGTAGCCGTCAATTGCGCCGCCCTGACGGAATCCCTGCTGGAGAGCGAATTGTTCGGGCACGAAAAGGGAGCCTTCACAGGCGCGCACCGGCAAAAACTGGGTAAATTTGAATACGCGGGTTCCGGCACCCTGTTCCTCGATGAAATCGGCGAAATCTCCCCGCATCTTCAGGCCAAAATGTTGCGTGTTCTGGATGACCGGCAATTTGAGCGGGTGGGCGGGAACAAAACCCTGGACGTGCATTGCCGGGTGATCGCCGCCTCCAACATCGACTTTTCTGAAGCCCTGAAGGCCGGTCGGTTTCGTGAGGATTTGTATTACCGCCTCAATGTGGTCTCCATCGACCTGCCCCCGTTAAGGAACCGCCTGCAGGATATTCCCCTGCTGGCCCGCCATTTTTTAACCCAAAAATCCCAGCACCACAACAAACCGGCGCCGGAGGTTTCCCCTGAAGCACTGAAGCAACTGCAATCCTATGCGTGGCCGGGAAATGTCAGAGAACTGGAAAATAGCATCGAACAGGCTGTGATTCTTTCCAGAACCAGCACCCTCAGCGATTTTCCATTGCCCGGCCATCAAAACCCCACGCCCACTCTGGATGCGTTTGATGACCCCTCACAAATGACCCTCAAGGAATACTTGTCTTCCATTCTCAAGGAGTCCGAAGCCCGCTACTTTGAAGCCCTGCTCAAGCGCCACCAGGGCCATATTTCCCGGGCCGCCCAATCCGCCGGCATCGACCGCAAAACCTTTTACCGGAAAATTGCGCATTGCGGAGTGGACCCAAAAGCATACAAACCCAAAAGGTAGCCGTTATTTTGTAGAATTTATTCATTAAAAATTTATTTTTGTATCTTTTATTCCACAAAATTACCAACAGGCCAACCTCTATTCCTTCCAGCAACTTATAAACCCCTTGCATATCAAAGGATCAGCAATCTCCCCGCCCCCGGCACGTTAATTGCTCTTTAAAAACGTAACCGTCAGATTTTGAGGACAACATGCAAACCCCGGCACTTCGAACCCAACCATCCGAGGACAAAAATGACCACTCCCGATTTATCGAAAATGACCAAAGATGAGTTGATCAGGCTCGCGGCCAAAAATAAAATTTCCGTGAAAAAGACCTTGCTCAAAAGTGAGATCGTGGCTGTCCTGAAAAAGGAAATGAAAAAAGCCTCGAAAACGGATGCACCTAAAAAGGCACCGTTAAAAACTAAAACAGAGCCTTCCAGAAAACCGCCTGCAAAAAGCGGAGCTGTCGCCGCAAAACCCACGAAAAAAACAGAAGCACCTGCAACGGCCGCCAAACCAACAGCCAAAAACGCAACGGTCAAAACAAAGGGAAAGGAAGTTACGAAAAAAACCGCCTCCATTCCTAAACCCAAAGCCGAAGCCAAAACGACAACCGCGCCCTCTACAACAGCACCCACGCGCAAGAAAAAAACGCCAGCCCTCCGAAAAAAATCAGCACGGCCATCCTCCTCCCCTTCCGGCCAACAAGCCATTCCAGGATCCGGCACTCAGGCCCTGCACCCGAAATTTAAATTGGAAGACGGCGCCCAGGAAGCTAATTTTATCCTCGGCAAACCGGACATGCACGACGAATCCCATCAGGAAGTTTACCAGGAGTTGCCTGCCAATTACGGCGACAACAAGCTCGTTCTGCTGGTCCGCGACCCGCACTGGTGTTTTCTCTACTGGGAACTGCAATCCGATAAAATCGAGGCGGGGCTTGGCAGGCTGAACCGCTCCGAGAACGCGGTCCGTCACGTTCTGCGCATCCATTCGCCATCCGGCGGAGGCACTTATTTTGATGCCGACATTGATTTTCGGGCGGGGAGCCACTACATCCAGCTGTCACCACCCGGCGCATCGTTTTACTCGGAAATCGGCCTTCTCGATCAGGAGGGGCACTTTGCCGCACTGGCCGTTTCCAACACGGTCACATTGCCTCTGGACGGGCCTTCGGAAATTATTGACGAGCAATGGATGACCACCAACGAGAACTTTGAAGAAATTTATATGCTTTCCGGAGGCAGAATGGCGGGAGATCGAGCCGGAGAAGGATTGATTCCATTAGGTGCTTCCGAAGCCTTGCAAAGAACCCGAAGCGAACAACGGAGGATGGATTTTTCATCCCCTGCGGTCAGCAGTTTCGGTTCCGGGGAGAACCGCAATCCACCAGAGAGATCATTCAATTACTGGCTTGATGCGGAACTGGTTCTATTCGGCGGAGCGGACCCTGGAGCCACCATCAAACTATCCGGCAAAAATCTGGACCTGCGACCCGACGGCACCTTCTCCACCCGGTTTATCCTCCCGGAAGGCACACTCAATCTCCCGGTCAATTTTGAATCGCCGGACCGGTCGGAAGTTCACACGGTCGCGCCAATCATAAACCGCAAAACAGTGGACAACGTTCAGGAGGTGGAACAATGAGCCAGCCCAAAGGATACCTCGCTCTGGTTTTACACGCCCACCTGCCCTTTGTCCGGCACCCGGAATACAATGAGTTTCTGGAAGAGGACTGGCTGTATGAGGCCATCACGGAAACCTACATTCCCCTGCTCAGTATTTTTGAAGGACTGGTAGAGGACGAAGTTCCCTTCAAACTCACCCTCACCATGACGCCCACTTTATTGAGCATGCTGGGGGACCCCTTGCTACAGGAACGCTATCGTCGGCATCTGGACCGATTGATCGAGTTGTCCTGCAAGGAAATGGAACGCACCCGCTATCAGCCGGAGTTTCACGATCTGGCTCTGCATTATCACTGGGAGCTCAGCCGGGTTCGGGAAATGTTCGTCAACCATTACCAGAACAATATCATCCAGGGCTTCAAAAAATTTCAGGACCTGGGGCATCTGGAATTGATCACCTGCGGCGCCACACACGGGTTCCTGCCTCTGATGGCAGTGAATGAAAGCGCGGTGCGGGCGCAGATTCAAACCGCCGTTCAGACACATGAAAAATTTCTCGGCAGAAAACCGCGCGGCATCTGGCTTCCTGAGTGCGGTTACCAGCCGGGCATTGAAAAATATCTGGAAGAAGTGGGCATCCGTTTCTTTTTTACCGACACGCATGGCATTCTGCACGCCACCCCGCGACCCAAATACGGCGTCTTCGCCCCGATTTATTGTCCCAACGGCGTGGCCGTGTTTGGCCGGGACACGGAATCCTCCAAGCAAGTGTGGAGCGCTAATGAAGGCTATCCCGGCGATTACGATTACCGCGAATATTATCGGGATATCGGCTTCGACCTGGAATACGATTATATCCGGCCCTACATCGCCACGACCGGAGAGCGCAAGATGACCGGGTTTAAATATTTTCGCATCACCGGGAAAGGCGATCACAAGCAACCTTACAACCCCGAAAATGCTGTCACCAAAGCCGCAGATCATGCAGGGAATTTCATGTTCAACCGCCAACAACAGGTAGAGCATTTAGGCCGCCTCATGGACCGGCCACCGCTCGTCGTTGCTCCTTACGATGCCGAGCTGTATGGCCACTGGTGGTATGAAGGGCCCGACTGGCTGAATTTTTTGATCCGCAAAATCGCTTTCGATCAGGAAACCATCGAACTGACGAACCCCTCCAGTTATCTGCAAAAGTATCCGACGCATCAGATGGCAACCCCCTCCACTTCCAGCTGGGGCTACAAGGGATACCACGAATACTGGCTGGGCAAGGATAACGACTGGATCTATCGTCATCTGCATAAAGCCGCAGAACGCATGGAAGAGATGTCCAAAAACCATCAACACGCAACGGGTCTGGAAGAACGGGCGCTCAACCAGGCGGCCAGGGAACTGCTATTAGCCCAGGGCAGTGACTGGGCCTTCATCATGACATCAGGAACCATGGTCGCATACGCCGTAAAACGCACCCGCGACCATATCAATCGTTTCACCCGAATTTATCACGACCTGCAAAGTCAAAGTCTGGATGAGGGATGGCTGGCGGAAATTGAGAAAAAGGACAATCTCTTTACGGATATCAACTTCAGGATGTATGCCGGTTAGTTTTCAGAGCTGGACATCCTCATCGGGCATCCCACAGGGTCCACGCACCGATGAGGATGAAACCGGCGCCGGCGATCAGTTTGAGTTTTTCGACAGAGAGCAAATGGGAGATTTGCCCGCCCACGACAACGGCGATCAACGTGCTCACAACCAGGGCCAGGGAGGAGGCAAAAAAGACCCCTACTTTGCCCAGTGACTGATTGGTAGCGAATAAAAGCGTTGCCAGTTGGGTTTTATCACCCAACTCCGCCAGAAAAACGCTGAAAAAAACGATCCAATAGGCTTTCACGAACACTCTCCAGGATAATATTTATAAGGGCATCTCTAAAAATTAGTTTTCACAGAAAATAGACTCGTGTGCAAAATTTACTTAAATCAGTGGCACGGGCTTTCCAGCCCGTGCGGACAGGCAGGAAAGGCGGAATTAAATTCCGCACTTCCGTATAACCTTTAAGGGTAGGTCGCCTGTCCTACTAAAACAAAAGACGCGTCTTTGAATTGGCGATTCGGCGTCGTTGTCAATTTTTAGAGATGCCCTATTGTTAATTGATGGAAACAAGAAGGACCGTTTGCCAATTGCCGTCATGTTAAACCGGTTTGGCCATAAAGTCCGGCTGGTTAGCTACGGATCAGAGGCCATAGCGTGTTTGCAGTCGGAGGATTTTGACCTGATCGTCGTCAGCCATGCATTGGGGGATATGTCTGGAATCGAATTTTTGGGTCAAAACCAAAAAGATAATAACGCCAAAGTGATCTATTTGTCCGATAAGGGGAGCATTGAAGAATTTATTCAGGTCGTCAATCTGGGGGCCTTTGAATATGTGCGCAAACCGATCAGTCCTGTCCAGTTTGCAGTGATCGTTTGCGACTTCTTTATCGAAAATCTCAGGGAGTATCAATTAAATTCCGGAGCAATTTCTTGAATGCCGGAGCCATTAGGGAAATGTTTGCTGAAAATGCGGATGCGGATATAAATTTCAATATTTATCAATAACTTCGGGTTTCCAGGATGGTTTCTCCCTGGGAGCTTGGAGGGCAGAGGGGAGTTGCGCCCCCTCTGCCTTTTTTAGGCTTTTAAAAATCTAGTTTTTTGTCATTCAAACAGAAATTGAAGGTAGGAAATTACAAAAATGATAATTATATTCAAAATTAGTTGACAAAGAGCTTTATTTTATATAGATTTTCTTTCTGTATTTATAAATGATAACCATTTTCATTTAATATTTTTTTAAGGTTGGGTACCAGTTATTCTCGACTCATGGATGATTAGGTAGAACTCTATTACGTTTTATATTTGAAAGGAGCAAAGGGTGAAGAAAACATTACTAACAGGATTGCTGGTGCTAGCCGTTCTTTTAGGAAGCGGACCAGGATTTGCTCAGAGCGATAATGCCGAGAAGCTTCAAAAACTTCAAAGCCAGGTGGATATGCTTGAAAACAAAGGCGAAGATCAAGAGCTCCTGAAACTGCGAGCGGAGATGGACCGTATTGCAGATATCATGGAGAATTACAAATACACCCAGGGGGCAAAATCAAAATACGATCGCGGTAGAGTCTATGGTTATGGTGAATCGCATTACACGAATCATGTGGACGAAAATGGCGGCAACACCACAATAGATCAACACAGGTTCGTCATTGGTATCAATGCCATTTTGGCGGATTGGATCCAACTCAATGCTGAAATTGATTATGAGCACGGAGCCCAGGAGTTAGAATTCGAGTTGGGTTATCTCGATTTTCGCTTGCTTGACGCGGCCAGTGTCCGGGCCGGCGTGGTGCTGATACCGGTTGGGCTTTTAAATGAGTTTCACGAGCCGAATCTTTTCTGGTCGGTGGAACGTCCGGAACTCCAAAGTAAAATCATTCCTACCACCTGGAACGCCAGTGGCGCGGGTATTTTTGGAACGCCGATGGAGGGCGTTAATTACCGGGTTTATGCGGTCAATTCTGTTCAATCCATCCGCCCTTCAGGGTTTGACGACGGCTCAGGCGTTACCGGCAACGGCGGGCAATCGGGGCGGTTCACATCGTCCAGCGGTATCCGCAGCGGACGTGCGCAACCTAATAACGTCGTTGCTGAAGATTTTGCGGCTACGGGTCGCCTGGAGTTGAGTAAATTGTACCCAGGGCTCCAACTCGGGTTCTCCTTTTACGTTGGCAATACCACTCAGGGCCTTATTGATGAGGGTGGGCGTGTGCTTTTGCTCGAGGCGGACATGAAATACCGCAAGAACTGGTTTGACATGAATGCCTCCATCGTGAATATCGATATTGACGATGCCTCTGCGCTGAACACCTTTTGTGCGGTCCAAACAGCAGGGACATGTTCGACGGTTATTCCAGACAATATTTTTGGCTGGAACGTGCAAGCGGGTATTCATTTGCCGCAGTTATTGGGGGTCAATACATCCCAGGATCTGGTCACCTGGTTCATGTTCGAGCACATTCGTCCCCAGGACAGCATGCCTTCAGGAGCCGCACCCTCAGCCGGAGTCAATTTTGACGTGTATCAGGCGGGCATCACCTATCGGCCCATTTTCAACGTGGCCATCAAGGCGGATTGGCAACATCGTCGTTATAGCAACCCTAATTTTGCTGCCACTGCAGTTGGCAAAGCGGCGGACACCGTCAATTTGGGCGTCGCTTTTATGTATTGATGGACCTTTTGATAGTATAAATTACTTATAAATCCTGGCGCTCTGAATCCACTCCTCTCCTCCAAAGAGTTCAGAGCGTCAGGATTTTTTTTCTTTCCTGCATAAAATAGCTTTATACTAACAAAACTATCTTTTTAAATCTTTCCAACTATCTGATAATAAGGGCTTATGGAGAAATGTCTGTGGAGTTTCATTAAAAGAGAAGTTTATATTTTAGTTTTACCCTTTGTCCTGGCAGGATTTTTAGGCGTCAATCTGATTTTTCCAGTGGAATCCTTTTCAGAGGAGAAGGAATTTGACTTGCAGGTGTATCTCACTAAAGAAGAGGCTTTAGGGGTTGCCTTTCCAGGGGCGGATGCTACTGATAAGGAACGCAAGTGGCTTAGCGAAGAGCAAAAGAAAGCCATTGCAAAGATGTCATTGGTGGAAATTAACGAGAAGTGGCTTACTTTTTATGTGGGCAAAAAAAATGGCACACCCATGGGATATACGCTGATCGATCATATGATCGGTAAGTCGTTCCCTATCACGTTCATGACCGTGCTCAACTTGGACGGAACGGTGCGGGATGTAGAAATTCTGGTTTACCGGGAACCTCGCGGTTGGGAGGTGAAGTTTCCGTCATTCATGAGTCAGTTTTTTGGCCGGAATGCGCAATCCGACTTCCGGGAAATCAATACCATCACCGGGGCGACTCTGTCTGTTAACGCGATTACCACGGGAGTGAAAAAGGCGGTATCGGCCTATCAAGTGCTTTACCTTGACGCCAAAAAATGAGCGCAAGTATTATTCACAAACACCGGGGAAACGGCATGGCTGAGGAAGGAAACGGTGAAACTGAAGAACAAATAAAAAAGCAAAAGCTTAACTGGTTGTTGATGGGCATCGGTATCCTTGTGGCGGGTTTGTCTTTTGTCTGGCATATCATCGCCCTTTTCTTTAAGGAATAGTTCCTCCCTCATGGTTCCCAACCCCCATCGAAATAAAACCGCCCCCCTCATTAAAAAAGCATCGGGTGAGATAGAGCCTTTCTCCAGGGAGAAACTGGAACGATCTCTCAGCATGACCGGCGCTTCCCCGGTGCTTGTTCAGCGGGTGATCGATCGTGTGGCAAAAAAAGTCAGTTCCGGCATATCAACCCGAAAACTTTATCGCATGGCGTTTCAGCTGTTACAAAGGGAGGCGCGCTATCTTGCGGCCCGTTACAGTTTGAAACACGCTGTCATGAGTTTGGGGCCCAGTGGCTTTCCTTTTGAGAAGTTTGTGGGAGCACTATTGGAAAAGCAGGGGTACGAAACCCAGGTCGGCGTTATTATGCAGGGAGCCTGCGTGACCCATGAGGTCGATGTGGTCGCCGTTAAGGGAAATCACAGGCGCCTGGTGGAATGCAAATATCATAATCGAGAAGGGATAAAATGTGATGTTAAAATTCCCCTTTATGTCTATGCCCGCTCCCTGGATTTAAAAAATAACTCTCCAAGTGAATTGGTCAGTGAATTCTGGCTGGTCACCAACACAAAATTTACTGTGGATGCCATTACGTACGGGAGCTGTGTCGGTCTCAATTTACTGAGCTGGGACTATCCCGAGGGCCGGAGTTTGAAACTGATGATCGAAAAGGAGGGCGTCCACCCGATCACCTGTCTGACCACCCTTAAAAGCAATCAAAAGAAAAAGCTTTTGAGTAATAATGTGGTTCTCTGTCATGAAATTTTGGAAAAACCGGACTTGCTTCGAGAAATCGGCTTGAAGGAAGCTCTAATCAACCGGGTTGTGAAAGAAGTGACCGACTTGATCGAAATTTGATGCTTGTCGTTTTACCCTGCGATGGCGCATTGGATTGCATCGGCCACCCGGACAATTCCCTTGCCGTCCACCAATGTTTTCCCCTTGCGGCTCATATTCTCCAGTTGGTTTTTTGCAGTATCGAGAATCCCTGAAATAAATTTCGGATCGAAATCCTCCGGCAGTCCCAGGTCAATAGCCGCTCCCAACCGCTCGATAGGCCGGGTTTTTTCCCGCTGATGCGGGACCTGATTGATAACGAAAGCCGGTGTGCCAACAGCCAGCGATTCGTGCAGGGTGACGCCGCCACTGCAAAAAACCGCATTATGATTGAAGAGAAGTTCCGCCATATTACCGGCATTGCTTAAAATCTGAACCGACCGCATCGAAGATGTGAGGGCCTTGAGCGTTTCTGTTTCTTTGAATCCTGGGCCGAGGACGAAAGTGATGGCTATTTCTTTTTTCCATTGCTGGAAAACCTCAGCGAGCTGAAGGGTTAAATTGTTGGGGTCGGTTCCGCCCATCGTGACCAACAGCGATTCCAGGGCCGGGGGAAAGATTCTTTGCTGCTGATGGTATTCTCCAAACTCCACAGCCAGAACCGAATAAGCCAGACCGAAAAGGGGCTTCACCCCCGGCTTCACCTTGAGGCTCTCCTTGGGGTCGAGGTTGCAATCAATCAACAGATCGACGAAATTCCTGCCCGCTCCCAGATTTTCAAAGCTCACGATTCTTTTTGCCCGATGGCGCAAGGAGGAAATGAATTCCTGGGTTGTGTCCTGAAGATCCAGGATGATCAGATCAAAATAAGTATCCATCTCCTTTGGCAGGCCTTCCTCTTTACCCACGCTGGTGAGGGAAAAATTATTTTTACTCAAAAGTTCGACCGTGGGAGGGTAGTCGGGAATGAAAAACTGAATTTCCATGCCTCTTTGCCGCAGAACTTTAGCCAGATGGAGTTGACGGTAAACATGGCCCATGCCCGTGGTGAAGGATGCCTTGCAGCGAATCGCGATATTAGCCATTGGGGTTGATGTTGGAGCGATTGGCGTTGATTCGCTCAAGAATTTCCCGGTCGGAAAAGCGGACAGCGGCTTTTTCTATTTTTCTTCCCGCAAGCGCCATCGGCAGGCGTTTCAGCGCCATGAAAAATGCCATCCAGAATCGTGATTTGAGACGGAACAAATCACGGAGCAGAAACAGGGGAATAAAAAATATAAACTCCCCGGTCATGCGGCGGTCGAGGATATTTTTCCACACGAACAAATAGTTGTTGCGGGCGGAGATCAAACCGATCTGGCGGCGTTTTTCCTGGCGGGTGATAGTGGACTGGACTTTGTGATAAGCAACGGAGGCCGGTTCATAAGCCACCTGCCAGCCGCGCTTCAAAGCCCGGTAAGACAAATCAATCTCTTCATAATACAAAGGGTGGTACAGGAGATCGAACCCGCCCAGTTCCAGATAGCGTTTGCGATCCACCATGAAAGCTCCGCCACAGGCAAACAGGGTTTGGCTGGTGTCGTCAGGATTTTTTTCGTAAAGGTAGAAATGCCCGTTGTGGAAATAGCCACCGCGGTTGCCGTATAGAAAAGTGGTCTGATCGAAAGCAAAAATCTTGCCGCTCACCGCAAATACGTCGCCGTCATCAAAATGCCGGGCCAGAAGCAGCAACGCTTTCTCGTCCAGTTTGATGTCGTTGTTCATTGGCATCACGATAGAAGACTCAGCCAGCTCCACCGCGTAATTATTGGCTCCTTGAAAGCCGAGGTTGTGCGGCGTTTTTTCCCGCCGGACGCTTGGAAATTCCTTTTCTAGAACTTCCAGGCTGTCGTCGGCACTGCAATCGTCGATGACCAGCACTTCATAGGAATGGGCCGTGTCGTATTCGACAGCGGCAAGAACCGAAGGCAGGCATTCTTTCAAAAGTTCCCGTCCATTCCAGTTGGTGATGATCAGGGTGATGTCCTTGGGCATGCAGAAAATAGTATCGAATAGGTTGATGGGGATGATAAAGCAAGAAAAGCATCCGAGGGAATAAACAATGTCCCCGATAAGTTGTCTTAAAACTATATATAGCAATGGGCGTTAATGAGCAAATTTTAAAGCCAGAGATTAACAGAGACCCGTCAGGATTTATCGGTTGAATCTGTGCCGTGGGCCGGAGATGAAAAAGGAGGAAGATGGGGGAAGGTAAATCAGGTATTCACCGCCGGAATTTGAAAAGAACGACGGCGAATACCTTAAAGCGAATCAAAAGTTTTTATTAGTCTGGCTGAGGTACAGATCCAGTTCCAGATCCAATGAGGTAAGGATAGAATACAACATGTCGAGATTTTAATTTATCGTCATCGTCATCATCGTCGTCATCGTCATCATCGTCGTCATCGTCGTCCTTGTCTCCATCATCGTCGTTGTCACTATCATCATCGGTGTCGCTATCATGGTCTGGAACATTGTAATCCAGAGTCAGGAAATGTGTGGCAGTCAGAATCGTTGCCGGAATTTCAATGATGACCTGCTTTCCTTCTGTGTCCATTCCAAGCACCGTTACAGGGAGGCCGCTGAGGGTGACGGTGGGATTATTCGCTCGATCATGGAGGCGGATGCCGTTGATTTCCAACGCAGGAACACCATTGAATTGACCTTCCGGCGTATTGTAGATCATGGGCTGTTTTTTAGATGAAGAATGGTCGTCGGAACTTGCCAGAACATTGGCGCTGGAGAACATCAGCAATGCCATGATCCCTAAAAGTGCGACAAATCCGGGTTTACAGCGTTTGGTAATTTTAAACGCCTGATGTTTTATTGAAGTACCGTCGAACCGAGGTACAGATTGATCCATGAATTATCTCCTCTCCAAAGATTAAAATATGTGACGCTTTGGGAAGAGCAAAAGTCGGGCCAAAATTTTATTATTGAGGTATGTGTTTATATTTCAGGTTGTTATAGGAATTATGATTCTGTCTGCTCTGTAACATATTCTTCACTTTTGTTGACAGGTTTGAACAAAAGTGGACGATTTTTTAAGTCGCAACCAGGGCGGTTGCGAAGTTTCATGTTATTTAAATTTTGGAAGGATAAAGAGATGGGTTGGTAACAACCAATTTCCCAATAGCAATTTTGGAAAAGTTAAGTTGTGGTCTGCCCTTCTTAAGATAGTAACAATGAATTTAGTATTTCCACCACTTCCTCCTCCCCGTTAAGAGGTACTTTTCCTTTAACGGAAAATTTCAAAGCCTTCCGTATATCATCTTCCCAGTCGCAGGAAAAGAATTTTGTGGAATCCATGATCAATCCAATCTGCTTATCACTCATGTAATCGCGCATCGTTGCAAACTCGTGGAAGTTTTCGCGGGAGCAGGAAATGACTGGTTTATCGTGAGCAAAGGCCGTGGATAGGGTGGAATACCCGGCTTTGGTGCAAACGATGTCCGAACTGGCGATCAAATCCTGATAGAGAAAGCGGTCATCCAGCACAAATAAATTAGCTACATTTTTCGGCAGAGGGTCGCGGGTGAGGAAGACCATATCCTCAAGTTGTTGCAAGTTTTCCCATTGCACCGACTGAGCGCCCATGTCTCCGAGATAGATAAACACGATCGTTTTGTCCGAGATGCCAGGAACCTGTTCCAATCGGCTCTTTACATCTTTCCCTTTTCTGGCAATAAATCCTACCTCTTTCTTGTTTTGAATCACATCGTTGACGATATGGCATTGGGGAAGGATCTGCAAAGAGGCGAGGGCGTACTCTTCTTTTAGCGCATCCAGAATCCCCTGCCATTTTTCGGCGCCAGGGAAGTGGCTGTAGATGTCGTGCCAGGTGAAATTGCAGATCAATACGGATGGAATACCCGCGCGATGAGCGGCCTTCAAAGGCAGGCTGGACGCATCGGACAAAATGAGGTCGATCTTGTTTTGCTGGAGCCATTGAGTTTCCTGCTCAATGAGCGTTTCCGACCGGCTGAAAAACTCCTCCAGCCGCTGGAAGGTTTTTTCAATGTTGATGCGAATAAAATCTTCCTGAACGCATCCAACGTCTATTTGAGTTTGGACAGGTGAGCAGTCTCCGTTCAAATACAAGTGAAAATAGGAAGCGGGAATTTCTGATTTGATATGGATCTGGAAATTTGGGGCGAGCTTTTCCAGAATAACTGTGGATCGCGCCGCGTGCCCATAGCCGTGAGAACTGATATAATAGGCGATCCGTTTGATGTTTTTACCTGCGAATGAGGGGGCCGAAGAAAGAAGTCCCTGTGATTGAAGCCTCGGGTCAGGAGTCCTTTTTTTCGGTTTTGACGGGTTTGTAATTGAACTGGCAGACGGTGCCTAATTTACGAAACATATTGTTGAGCTTCAGGTCCACGTAGTCTTTTCTGTTATTCCAGGGGATCTGGTCAAACATGCAAGCGGTTTCAATATAGTCCACCCTGCCAAAGCGGATAAAGAATTCGGCGAACCAGCAGCGTTTCATTTTATAAGTCCATTGTTTTTCATCGGCTTGCTTATGTTCTAATTGGAATTTTTCCCAGGTATAAATTTCGTCGACTTTAGGGAGATTAGAATCAACAAACGCTTTAAATGGATCTTCCGTGGCACGTTCTGCGGCAACCATTTTTTCCAGTTCCGGTTTTTGCCATGTTTCCAGAGCGTTGATAATGGCTTGCCTGACACGATCGACCCGGATATTGTATTCATCCAGAATATTGTGCGAGGTGTAGATGAACAGACCTATAGTTGTTAAAAATTGCTCTTCAGGGGAAAGACCATCACCTTTCTCGTAATCCCACAGGCGGATGAACAGGTTGCGGATTTTAGTTTTATCAAAGTCCGCTCCTTCGACAGCAAGGTGGTTTAAGATGGGATCAATACGATCCTCGATGCTTGCTTGCTCAGTGGCGGCGGTGCTGTCTAATTTATCGTTCATTTTCAACCTTTAAAATTGAATTAGGGGGCGATCCAGTGCTTCTCAAACCTTTTTTATTTCAGGCCTTTGGATCTTAAAATAGCACAACCTCATTTAAGGGATCAAGCCCTGGAAACACGCAGGGTGAGAGAGGCTCTGAATTTCAGGAAAACTTCAAAAAGCTTCTGCTGGTTGAGAGCTGGAGTTTATTTAATTACAATGAGTTGAATGAAAAGTCGTCCAAATTATGCGAACACTAAGAATGAGAAAAAATACAAAGACTGGGGAAAGCTCATTTCCCATTCGATCGCAAAATTATGAATAATAACGATTTTGACGTCATTATCATCGGGGCGGGGGTCATTGGTTTCAGCATCGCCTTCCGATTGAAACGCATCCAACCGGGTCTGAAAATCGCGGTTTTGGGCGATTCAGTGAACTCCCTGATGGCATCGCGGGCGGCGGCGGGCATGTTGGCGCCGTTTGGTGAATGCGAAAAGGCCGACCGTTTTTTTCAATTTTGCCGGGAATCGCTTGAAAAATATCCCGAATTTATTGAAGAGCTGATAGCTGTGAGCGGCGTGCCGGTCTTTTTTTCCATGCAGGGGTCACTCATGCCATCGGCCTTTTACGGGAATGGATGGGAGGATCTGAAGCGTTTTTTTCAGGAAGAAAAAATTCCGCATGAGGTCTGGCAACCGGAAAAGGTTCGAGCGAAGGCTCCTTATTTATCCAAGGATTGTGGCGAAGTCCTGTGGGTTGGAGAGGGCCAGGTCAACAACCGGCAGTTGCACGACTCTCTCGTTGCGGCGGCTGGCAAGCTGGGAGTTACCATTGCGGAAGAAAACGTCACCGGCTTCGTTCGGGACGCCACTGCGATTGAGTGTGCGGTGACGGATTCAGGAAATATAAAAGGCAAAAAATTTGTATTGGCATCGGGCAGTTGGTCGCAACAACTGGGAAAAACTCTTGAGGTCTCCATGCCCCTGAAACCCATTAAAGGTCAGATGTGTCGGTTGCAAGTGGAAGACAATCGCTTGGACTACACCGTGCACGGGTTGTTGACTTACATTGCGCCGTGGCGGGGCGGGCATGGGTTTGTTATTGGTTCCACCATGGAAGACCGGGGGTTTGACGCCTCGGTGGAAGATGAAGTCATTCAAGGCCTGATTGAACGTGCGTCAGATATTCTCCCTTGTTTGCGGGAGGCTCCTTTGATCGAGTCGTGGACGGGGTTGCGCCCGGCGGCAGAAGACTTGATGCCGGTCATGGGAAAAAGCGTTCGCTATGATAATTTGTATTATTCTACGGGGCATTATAGAAACGGAATATTGCAAACTCCAAATCAGGCTGATTATGTAACGGCGGTTCTTCTGGAAACGTTGCAGGAAGAAATAGCGGAATTTTCTCCCGGCCGCTATCAACTTTAATCCTTTATGAAGCCATTATCTGTTTCATGAACTATTGGCCGATAAACTATGAATAAACTGAAATCTAAGTCGGATGCCGATCTGGTCAGGGATCTCCACTCCATTTGGCATCCGTGCACACAAATGAAAGATCACGAAACCGTCCCGCCGATTTTGATCGAGCGGGGGGAGGGCGTTTACCTGTTTGACCGGGAAGGGAACAAATACCTCGATGTGATCTCATCCTGGTGGGTGAATCTGCTGGGGCACAATCATCCCAGGCTCAATGCGGCTTTGATTAGACAACTGGATAAAGTCGCGCATGTCATGTTTGCCGGCATCACCCATCAACCCGCCATCGACCTGGCCGAGCGCCTGGTGCAACTCACCCCGGAAAATTTAAAAAAGGTATTTTTTTCCGACAACGGTTCCACTGCGGTGGAAGTGGCGGTCAAAATGAGCCTGCAGTACTGGCAACAGACCGGGCGGGGGAACAAACGAAAATTTGCGTATCTGAAAGGCGCCTATCATGGGGAGACTCTGGGGGCCTTATCCCTGTGCGGGATCGACATGTTCCGGGAAAAATTTAAACCAAACCTCATGGCGAATATTGAGGTGCAAGGGCCAGACTGCTTCCGCTGTCCTTATGGATTGAAGCCGGAGTCCTGCCAGGCGGAATGCTTTGCGCCCATGCAACAGACACTGGAAAAGCACAAGGATACTTTAGCGGGTGTGATCATCGAACCGCTGGTGCAGGGTGCGGCGGGGATGAAAATGTATCCCCCGCTTTATTTAAAGAAACTTGAAAAAGCATGCAAGGCGAATGACGTCCACACCATTTACGATGAAATTGCCGTCGGCTTCGGGCGAACGGGTTCGCTTTTTGTTTGTGGTGGATATGAATTGAACCCGACCTTTTTGTGCCTCTCTAAGGGCATCACCTCCGGTTATCTGCCGCTGGCGGCGACCCTCACGGAAGATGAGATCTATTCGGCGTTCTATGGCGAATTTTCCGAGATGAAATTATTCATCCACAGTCACAGTTATTCCGCCAACCCGCTGGCCTGCGCCGTGGCCAATGAATCGCTGGCGATTTTAACCGAAAACGATTTTATGGAAACACTGAAACCCAAAATCCTTGCATTAGGGAAATATGGAAACAAACTGAAGGAATTGAAATGGTGCGGTGAGTTCCGGCAAACAGGAATGATCGCGGCGGTCGAGCTGGTTGCGGACAAAGAGACGAAAGAGGAATTTCCTTTTGAAAGACGAGTGGGGTATCAGATTTATCAAGAGGGGTTAAAGCGTGGGGTGCTCATGCGGCCTATGGGAAATGTGATTTATTTCATCCCTCCATTGGTTATTTCGACGGATGAAATTAAAATGATGATCGACACGGCATATGATTGCATTCAGGCTGTGTGTCAAAAATAAAGGACAGGAAAATGTACGAAGTCAAAATAATCACAAAGTTTTCATCGGCGCATCAATTGCGCCTGTACGATGGTAAATACGAAAACCTGCACGGCCACAATTGGGGCGCGACGGTGATCGTGGAAGCGGAAGAGTTGGACGCAATGGGCGTCGGCATCGATTTCGTGGTGCTCAAAAAAAAGGTAGACGGCATATTGTCCCAACTCGATTACCAGAACATCAATGAAGTCCCGCCTTTCGATAAGCTGAACCCTTCAGCGGAAAACATCGCCCGGTGGCTGTTTGATGCGTTGAACGCCGATATCAAAACAGAAACGATTCGTGTCAAACGTGTGGAGATTCGGGAAATGGACGAATGCGGTGCCGCGTATTACGAATAAAACGTTTTTCACTCCAACGGCAAGGTCATGACGATTCCGCCCATCACATCGTTCAGTTTGAAGTCTCGTTTGGGGCTATTGGGGTGGGCATTGTGGCAGGACACACAGGCGGGGCTCACGGCAAAATCCGGATAAACGGCCTGAAAATATTTTCTTCCGCCAATATCCCTGTATTCAATGAACGGGCGCACCGGGTGGCGGATGATGTCTTTCAAACCCCTGCGTTCAAATTCATTGGCCGGTCCGTTGTGATTGTTGATGGGCCAGGAGCTGATCAGTTTAAAATCCAGATCAATATTTTTATTGATTATCAAATCGGAAGCATTCAGCAGGAATTGCGCCGGAAGGAGTAGGGCATTGTCTTCCCACCAGTTTTCGGATGCGTAAACGATATTGTTTTTCTGCAAGCGGTTCACCACATGCTCTGAATACACCTGCCGGTCCGATTCCAAAACCGAATGAATATAGTCCGCGACCACTTCTGCGGGAATCAGATGTTTCTCTGGATCCGCAGCGTTGTCATTGAGAGGCAATACGATGGAAATGCCGCCCATGACATCGCCGAATTTAAAATCCTTTTTAGGGCTTTTGGGGTGATTGTTATGGCACGTGATACAGGCTTTGGTGATTGCTTTGTCCGGGTAGATGGCTTTAAAAAAGGGTTTCCCTTGGATGGATACCACCTTGGTGAAAGGTTTCTCCGGTGTTTTTAATATTTCTTCCAGCCCGATTTTTTCTATTTTGGTCTTGGGCCCATTTTGCGCATTAATGGGCCATAAGCTCATCAGGCTGTAGGTCATCCCGACCTCTCTGGCATTGGATGTTCGGGAAGATAGTAAAAGAAATTGGGCGGGAAGTGGCAGGGTGTGTTCTTCTTCCCAGTTTTCCGTGGCTTTCAGGTCAATGGTGACTCCCAGACGCTCGACAATCACTTCCGCATAAATGGTCCTTCCAGCTTCAATGACGGAATGAATATAGTCCGCAGCCGATGCGGGGGAAATCCCGCTTTTATTTTTACCTCCGGTAGCAGGGTCGGCCCAGACGGGGGTCAGGAAACCAGTCAACAGGATCAGGAAAAGCAGGAACGGGAGCAGGTATTTTGACATATCTCTTCCTTTAGAGAATCAATTCATACATATAACCATTATATGCCGGGCTTTGTTCTGATTTCATTTTTGTTGGAAGGATGAAGGGCCACCCTCCGGGATGGCCCCATGAGTTCCAGGCTCCTATTTAACTTAGGGTATCTCTAAAAATTGACTAAATGCTCCTAATCGTCAACTTAAGGAGATGGCTTTGTTTTAGTG
>JAQCGX010000020.1 GCA_027619975.1 Nitrospinota bacterium | reverse complement strand
CCACTGATTTAAGTAAATTTTGCACACGAGTCTATTTTCTGTGAAAACTAATTTTTAGAGATGCCCATTAAATATGCCGCTAATCAACTCAAGGCAAAACTCCGATAAGGATAATGCTGTCCTTTTACCGACTGTCATTTAGCGATGTTATGGAACTATTAGAAAAGCCAAAAACCGTTTCAGCGGATAGAAAAAAAGTTGCCGCAAGCAACCGCATCAAAGGCTGGGTTAAAAAGATTCCGTTTTTTCAGGAAATGGATTATCTGCGCCGCAAGATTTACGATTCCCCGCTATTCGATTTTGCCGTGAAGGATCTGGCGGCGATACTTGCGGTCTGGCCGCCGGCGCTTTTATTGGATGTGACAAATCGCTGTAACGCCAAATGCGTCTGGTGCCCCAATCCGGATCTGACCGATCTTGGCGCCATGAAGATGGACCTGTACCGCAAAATCATAGACGACTATGCCGTCCGTGGCGGGGTGGTTCATTTTGGCACGTTTGGTGAGCCGTTGATGGACAAGACCATCCAGGAGAAAATCGAATACCTGCAGAAATTCCCGACCATCCAAAGGGTGGAAGTTCTGACCAATGCCTTTTTTATGAATGAAAAAATCGTTCCCACTCTTCTGAAGCATTCGGTGTCGGTCGATATCAGTCTCGACGAATTGGATAAGGAAACGTTTGAAGATGTGAAGAAGATGAGCTACGACGTGGTGCGGAAAAACATCATCGACCTGCTCGAAGCCAATGATAGTTTGGAAAACCCGGTTCCTGTCAATTTCCGCATCAAGACTTTAAAGACGATGGAGGAAACTCTCGACCACGAGTTTTTCAGAATCATCCAGAGTCACAATTGCTCCATCGCGTTGACGCCCATCAACGACAATATTATTTCCAACTGGGCGGGTCGTTTCGATAAAGACGGGTTTCTGGACAGCTATGGCATCGAGTCGAATGTCGGCACCCGCTTCACTCACAAACGCTTCAACCTGACGAACAAGGCCCCGTGCACGCAGTTGTGGAAATGGATGGTGGTTTACTGGGATGGCAGTGTGGTGTTGTGCTGTGCGGATATGTTCGCGGGAACGCCCGTCGGCAATTTGGTGGAAGACAGTATCGCGGAGGTCTGGGGCGGCACGGTGATGACCGACCTCAGGAAAAAAATGATCGCCCGTGAGCGGTTTGATATTCCTATTTGTCAAAACTGCGATATTCATTTGAGCTGGCAACATTTGAAAAACGATTACGACGCCAGCGGCCAGCCCCACCCCGGAAAGTTTCTTTAGCCCCCTACTTCCTGAACTGCAACTTATTTTGAATTTTTGGTGGGGGCCGAGTTGAGTTTTTCCAGTTCGTGTTTTGCAACCATTTGATCTATCTGTTTTTTGAAGTTTTCCGACTGCGTGGTTTCATGCAACCATTTTTGTCCCGCAACTCCTGCCTCCCGGCTGATAAGAGGCATTTTTTCTCGCCACTCTTTCCAAAACGGAGTTTCAAACATTTCATTCAGTTTGACGATCACCTCATTGGTCATGTGTTTATCGTAAACGGGAACGACCTGTTCGATCAGAGCTTCCATGTCCTTTTCGCCAACCAGGTTGTTGAATTCGGTCCAGAAGGCATCGGGCACTTGCGGGTAGGCGGCTGAGATCATCTGCGAATAGGAGTTCAGCACACCTTCTTTCATATAAGATAACTGCTCCTGAATCCCGGAAACCACGAGAAGTTTTTTAATGTTTTTGATTTTTTCAGGGTTCGTCTCCGCACCTGCCGGACTCGTTAACAGGGTGCTCAGAACCAGAACTGTCAAAATTTTTTTTACTGCTTTTAAAACTGTTGAACGCTGCATTGTTCACCCCATCGAATAAAATGAAAGATTGACGGCCTCTTGAAAACCATCCCGATGCTACGACAGTTTTGTTCAAAGGAAAACAGAGAAGGTCAGAATAGTTTTTCCAGAGAAGGGATATTTATCTGAATGAATTGTATGTTAATCTGGGGTCCGCAATTTTAGAAGTGGTTTGTTGAAGATTTCCAAAAAATTAAATTAAGGATGCTTTATGAAACGTTCAATTTGGGTCACGCTCGCCATGGTCGTGGTTCTTACAGGTTTTATGGTTGTTTTCCTGCTTTTTTCCATGGATTTGCTGGTGACCATGGCCATTGAAAAATATGGCTCCGAAGCGCTCGATGCAAAGGTGACCCTGGACGAAACGAAAATCTCCGCGACTTCCGGTAAGGGAACCTTGAAGGGATTGGAGGTGGGAAATCCCAAAGGTTTTGAAACGGACACGGCGTTTAAGTTGGGAGAAATCAGCCTGCAACTGGATGTGGGGAGCATCACCAAAGATACGGTAATCATAAAGGAAATTATTATTTCGGCCCCCGAGATCACCTATGAGATGGGGACGGATGGCAGCAACCTTGATGCTTTGCAGAGAAATGCCGCTGGTCAAACAGGTGGAGGCCAGGGAAAAGGCTCCGATGCGGGCCGTCCGGTAAAATCTAAGAAGAGTGGAAAAAAACTCATCATAGATAATCTCATCATTCTTGATGGCAAGATCAATGTCAGTGCGGTGGGATTGCAAGGACAGAAGATGAGTGTCAAGCTTCCAAAAGTTCAACTGGCAGGTATTGGCCGCGATAAAGGCGGAGCGACTCCCGGTGAGGTGATTAAAAAGTTGATCGATGCGATCAATATCGCGGCAGGGGGTGCGGTCAAAACCCTTGATCTGGGCAAAGTGCTCGACAACGTGGAGGGGGTCGCCGAGGTGAAGGAAATTCTGGGAAAAGGCGGTGCCGAACTGGTTGAGAAAAACGCAGGCGCGATCGGAGATGCCGTAAAGGGTTTACTGGGAAAGTAGATTTTTTTTATCAAAAACCAGCGTCAAAGTTTTTTGACATTTGAACATTTTTGTTTCATTCTGTTAAAGTCAGTATCGCATTTTGGGGACCAGGGGAGCCTTGAGTGCGGAATGTGCATTCCCCTGATAAAAGGAGGTGATCCCTTGTCTAACCACAGTATAAGGGGAGCTTCCGTAGTCATTGGCTAAGTGCCAGTGACCGGAAGCTCCTGGAAGTAGTTGGCCCTGCTCAAATGAGCAGGGCCTTTTTTTTGTACAATTTATTTGTGATTGAATCAAAAGAATTCCTCGTAGCTCTGCTACGGGGTTTCCTTTCACATTCCCCTCCTTTGCAAGGAGGGGTTAGGGGAGGTTATAAAAAAACTACTTTTAAATACCCCGCCCCTTGGGGCGGGGATCATTTATTAAGGTAAGAAATTAATCTTTGGATTTATTGGGGAGTGGGACCGTCTTGTGCAGAGTCCGAAAAGGGAAGTGAAAAATGGGTTTGGACAAACAGCCATTGGCCAGTGCGGTGAGTTAATACGCCCGTGAATCGAAGGAACACTTGCATGGGACTTCCCTGGGTGTCGAAATAGACGTGCGTGTCTGCCGCAATCCAACACACCGACTCCTGTTGCGATACCGAGACATTTTTAAACTCCACGGTCAGTTGATCTGACTGACAAAAATCGCGTTCAAACTGGATTTTGATTTCTGCGAGACCCGATCGTTTTTCATCTTCTCCCGTTCCAATGACCAGGACGTTGGGATCAGGATCGAAAAGACTCAGTAAAATATCGATATCCTTATTTCCGTAACCTTCGCGGAATTTGTTCAGGACCGATTGAATTTCGGTCACCGTTTGCTGGGCGGCCTGCATATGGCCCCTCCGGGTTTGGGAGAAATTTAAAAACTCTGTTGGTCTTTTTGGTGATTGCTTATAACTTACTCAATTCGGGCTAAAAAATCAAATGTGCAGATGGGTGAATGGAATAAACTTTGCGGAGGTGCTCAATCCTCACCGACCCTCTGGGCGCAGGCCGAGAGATGGCAATCGATATTTACCCTTGAGATACAACGAGATGGGGAGCTGTTTGCGGTGGAGTTTCCATGAGTCAGGCAAGAGATGCTCTGTGCCGGAGGTAAATGGCAAAGAGCAGAACGGCCAGGGATAAAATCCATAGGATGATGTAAATCGTCATGGATTGGCGGGCTTTCTGTTTTTCAAGGCTGGCAGGTAACTGCTATCGGCCAGAATTTTGATGATTTTCATGGGGTCCTTTTCAAGACGAACACTTTGTCGCCAATGATATCGATGTCATAGTTTTCCATATCGGCCATTTTGGAGAGAACGTGATTGCAAAAGAAGCTGACATGGGTGGGGTCGTCTTTGTACCACCAGTTTCTAAAATGATTGGCTGCGTCGGGTCGGTCGATGAATTCGTTGGTGAGCAGGGTTGAGAAAATGACGTTGCCATCTGGAGACAACACGTTTTCAATTTCATGAATTTCCTTCCACGGGTCCTGAAGGTGTTCCAGAACTTCGACTACGATCACCACGTCAAATTGTGCCGGATAATTCTGTTCCTTAAGGTATCCGTGGATCATGGGTTCCAGCGGGGTGATGTCATAACCTCTTTTAAGAAATTCGCGGGTCATTTCACCCGACCCGGAACCAAAGTCCAAAATATTTTTTGGCGTTCGATAATTAGTTATCAGTTGTACCAATACATCGACCTGACCTTTCCAGAAATCAGGATGGGTGGTTTGCCATTGAGTTTTGTAATGGTTTTCTTCATCTTTTTTGTCAGGAAAGTCTTCTGAAAAGATCAACCGGCATTCCGGGCATTTATAAAATGTTCGAGTGTCCTGAAAAAACAGGATGGAAGGGGAATCACAAATCCGGCAGAATTTCTCATTTTGTCGAATGGTCATGCCCGGTTATTATTCGCTCGGGCGCCACGCGGACAGGGCGCAACGCTGGGCCAGCAGGGGGGTGAAACTTGGCAGGTCATCGGCAACGAGATTCATCACTTCGTTGGCCAGCGCCTGATCTTCGAAACATTCGTAAGCGTCTTCCAGAAATCCGCCGCGCAGCAGGGGATGATTGAGGAACGCCTGCCCCGGAGCGGATTTGATTTCCAAAGGCCATTCGGTCACTTCGATGCGTTCCATTGCAAGCTCCTGCAGCCATTCTCGCGCCTGTTCGGACGAAGGCCGTTCGGCGATGTATTCGGCCAAGGAGGCTTGCTCTTTTTTCAGTCCGCGGGAGGCCATCTCCCGGTTCACCCGCTCCCATATCGAGTCGAAGGTGCCGAGGCAGGGGAAGGTCAACACGATCTGTCCACCGGGTTTCAAAAACTCGATCAATTGTTGCAGGGCGTTGAACCGCTGCGGACGAAAAAACATGAAACAAATGTTGCCGGTGATGCGATCGAATTTTTCAAGATCGGCGGGCAGAGCCCGCATGTCCGCCTGTTCAAAACGCAGCCAGGGAAGATGGTTCTGCTGAGTTGTGCGACAGCGAAGCACCTGGCCGGGATGCATGTCCACTCCCAGTACCTGGCCTGTGGGGCCGACCTGCTCGGCGATGTGAAACGCTGGAACCCCGTGACCGGACGCGACATCCAGAACCGATGCGCCGGAAAACAGATCCAAATGATGCATCAATATTTCGGCGAACGGTGTGGACCAGTAATCACTTTTTGGTAACGGCCAGGCCTGTTTCTCTGGTGGAACCAATTTTTTATCGATATTCATGTTATTTTTTATTCCGTTCGCTGCGCCCAGAATTCTGTGATCTCTCCGTTCTGCACGCGGTAGTGGATTTCAATGGGCCGACAGCAGACTTCGCAGTCTTCCGTATACGTTTGCCCGTTCACCGACAGGTCCAAAACCATTGAAATGGGTTCGCCGCAATAAGGGCAGTTGAAAAATTTTTCGGTCTCTTGCATGACAATTTAAATTATCACATTCAAGCGCTTGAAAGGACTTCTATATGAACTTTTTATTTGCCTCCCACTCCGGCATATGGGACTCCCGACAAATCGGCCATATCTTTTTTCCAGGTGGCTAAATCATTGAGACTCAATTGATCCAAACTTGTGTGACCGCAGGCGCGGCAAAGAATTTTCATCATCTCAATAGAGGCATCGAAAAATCGGGCGAGCCTTTCTGCAGATTCATCGATGATCAGGCGGTCACGCAAATCTTTTTTCTGAGTGGCGATGCCCACAGGGCAATTATTAGTGTGGCAGGCACGCATCCCCAGGCATCCGATGGCCTGAAGCGCCGAGTTGGACACGGCCACCGCATCGGCCCCCAGAGCCAGGGCCTTAAAGAAATCGTCTGCCGTCCGCAACCCGCCGGTGATCACTAAGGAGATTTCCTTTCGCCCCAATTGGTCCAGATGCCTTCTGGCCCGGGCCAAGGCTGGAATCGTGGGCACGGAAATGTTATCACGAAAAATTAGCGGCGCCGCTCCCGTTCCTCCTCCGCCTCTCCTAAATATTGAAATCAGGTTCAGATTATTTGGGTTGTTTATGATTCTGCAGATGAAAACCGTAAACGAATCGCTTCCATGCGCTTGCGGTTGACCCCAAGGTCGGAATGCCCGATACGGGAAGCCGAGCGGAAGTGAATCTTTCCTTCCTCCACGTCAAAATAAAATTCCACGTCATCCACAAAGCGCAGGACTCTCGATGTGAACTCGACATGGAAATAATCGTCCCTTTCCACAACGATCCGGGTGCGGGGCAGGGAATTGATTATCTTTAGTAGTCGCTTTTGGGCGATTTTCCTATCAGAACTATATGCAATCGAGGCGATGGCGTGGGTTTCATCCTTTGCCTGAGTCGAAACGCAATTTGGGGACTCGGGACAAGGAGCAAATTGACCGAGATTCGCTGGTACGCTCCCCGCGCAACCTGAAACCGCAAGCCCACAGGCCAGGCAGAAATATAAGATCAATTTCTTTCCCGGCATGCGCTCCTCTTGATTATTCGGGTCGAAGTCCATGCAAAGGAGTTTAAACGATTTTTTACTGCCTGGAAAATTTTTGCAGGTGACTTTGAGTTGCTCTGGAAAAATGAACGCATGGGGAGGAGGAAAATTTGATTTTTAATTCTACACCATCTATGAACGGGGAAAGAGAGAATGGAAAACTAGAGGATTTCTTGAGGATGCTGGTGTAGGGTTAAAGTAAACATTCATCCGCTTCCTGAATGCAATCTTCAATCGTCATGGTTTCACCATCGTAGGCGCCGATTCTAAAACTCATGGTGATGTGGATGGCTTGGTTAGAGTGGGAAAACTCCCTCGCTTCAACTTTTTTGCAAAGTTTTTCAATCAGAATTGTGCCCCCATCCAATTCGGTATCCGGTAAAAGGAGAAGAAATCGCTCCTTGCCCCAATAACTGACCACGTCTTGTTTTCGGGAATTAAGGTCGAGGAATTTGCCCACCTGAACCAGGATGTTATTTGCTGTTTTAGCATCATAGGACTTATGGATGACCGAAAAATCGTCTATGTCCGCCATGATCAGGGAAAAGGGTTTTCTGTTGCGTTCGAACCGGCACTTTTCATAGCGCAGTTTATCCAGCATATTGGTGCGATTGGGCAAGCCGGTAAGAGGATCGATGCCTGAAGAAGATTCCAGTTTTTCTTTCAATAATTGTATTTCGGAGATCAACTCCGCTTTTTTCTTTTTATACCAATTGGGGCTGGATGATTGGTTCTCCGGTTTTATCTTCAGATTATTTGACACCGTCTTCATCGAATCCTTTCCTTCGATACAATTTAAAATAGCTTTTTTAAGAGAAACTGGAGTCAAATTACCTTTGACGAGATAATCGCTGGCTCCTTCCTTCATCGCCAAAACAGCGACTGTTTCGTCGCCCTGGCCGGTCAGCATGATGACCGGGGTGGTGACAGATATTTTTTTCAGTTGGAGTAAAAATTCCAGGCCGTCTGTGTCGGGCAAAATGTAATCCAGTAAAATGCAGTCGGGGTTTTCTGTCCTGCATAAATCCAATCCCTGTTCTCCAGTATTTGCCTCCAGGAGGGTCCATCCTATGCTGCTCATCTGATTCAATATTTGCTTATATGCGAAGCGGATATGAGGGCTGTCGTCCACGATCAGTAATTTAATATGATGGTTTCTTTCAATATCCATATGCCGTTCCTTCAATGGCTGATTTTATTTAGAATGATATAAGACGGAGTTATTTTGTATTAGAACAAACAATAAATGTAAATTGATACCCTTTAAGGTTAGCGCAGAGGTGAAATAAAATCAAATAAATTAGTATGTTATGAGGTGTTTGATGTTTGAGCGGCGTTTTATTGGGATACTTTGTTTAACTGAGGGATTGTGATTATTTCGACTGCTGGTATGATTCTGTAATAGAACTTGCTATTTTTTCAATCTGAACTCCAAGCTTCATGAAACCTTTTTTTTTCACTTGCGGTTGTATGTGGAGGAGACGATCAGCAGCTTTCTTGGTCAGGGCCGGGATTCTGCTTTTTTTTCTGCTCGCGACGCAAAGCTGTGCCACTCATAAGATTGCCGAGGGTCGTTTTGCGCATGAAGCCAAAGGTTATGCGTTTATTTTGCCGACAGCCGACTGGACTATCGATAAGGACGCCTGGGTCTATGAACGAGAATTTGGTTATGTGGTTGTCAAGGAACGCGAGTCCAGATACGTTTTGCGCAACAACCAAAAAAACTCACTAGATGATATTGAGATTCGACCCCGGCTACCCAAAACGCATGAGAAGTTGATTTTGGCCATGGATATCGGTTTTCAGCATAAGACCCGGCCCATGCAGCTCCTGGTCGGAACGATTTTGGAAGGGAATTTGATAAAGTTCCTGAAAGGGGGCTTTATAAAAACAGACAGCGATTTGCCTGAAAACCTCATCGCAGGTTATTTGCAACACCTTCAATTTTTCTATTCTTCACAGCAACCGGCTTTAATCACCTCCAGAAAACTTCCTCATGCTGGGCTGACCCATCGGCTGGAGTGGGATGATGGGCAGAACATTCGGGTATTGTACGGAATCGCGCTTACCAGGGAGTATTTGTTTGTTGTTCTCAGGGCGGATACGACAATCTCGAAATCGGATTTGAAAGTGGGTTTGCAGGATTTGGACCGGTTGGTGGAAGCCTGTGTGCGGTTGCAGGGAAATTGATCCGCCGGGTGGGGAAAATCGTCCTGTCGGGAGCCGGGTGGTGGGTCAAATGAGTTTCTGGGGTTGATTCTATCCGCTAACGCTGCCGCCGGGCGGATGCAATCCCCCTGGAGCAATTATTAGGGATTTTTGTAAACAAAATGTTACTATGTGTTCCGGTTTTATCAATGGCCCCTCAGGGCCTTATAAAAATGGCTGGTCTTTCCAGCTGAAGGTGATGTTCTATTGGGTTTGGGAAAGTGTCTATGAAAAAAAATCTTTTTAGAGAAGTTGTCAAGCTGGGCGTCCTTTTTATCTCGATCGCCGTCGCGTTAGGTTTTTTTGCAAGTATTGGTATTTGGGCCGCTGTTTCTTTTTTGAAATTTTTTGGCATAGAGACTTTATAGTTTCAAGGGCCCGGATGATGGGTTCTTGCTAAAAAGCCCTTTTAAATCCCGCAAGTGGGTTTTGTTCCCCGTGGCTTTCACGCCTGTTAAATGAAAACCCCTCATCTGCTTGCGGCGAAGCCGTTCATGAAGGGTACGTTTTCCCCTCCTAAATTGTCCACCCGTCGATCAGTTACGTTCCACGTCAATATGTGAAAAATTTTTCCCTTCAAGCAACTCTTTTTCCTTCTGTTCAATAATCCATCGCGCCGCAAAAATATTTCCGCCAATTTCCCTGAGAGTGGAGCAGGGAAACCAGAAGTTTTCGGTCAAGCCATTGGTCAGTCTTACGGCAAGCAGTCGGGCTCGTTGGGTGCGTTTCAGGATCACCGCGTCTCTTAAGCACATAAACCTTGCGCCCTGGCGCGGCCCGAATGGCGGCGGCTGGGATTTTTGGATAACTTCGTTCCACGATTCCCCATGGTTTTTTAAATAACGGGCCGCAGATTTGGCGGCGGCTAAAACCTCCCCGTCCATGGGACTGTCCAGAAGGTTCAAAATCTTTATCAGCTTGTTTTCGTTGAATTTTTTATTGGCTCGAATAGGCATAAAAATCCCTGAGTGAAAACCGTAAACCATTTACCCGTACTGGCCAGAATCGGACAGGGGCTTCGAGGTTCCCAGGCTCCTTAATGCCGATTCCTCATAGCTTTATTATGGTTCTATTGCAGGAATGGGTCCACAAAAAATAAATTAAAAAAAATTAATAACCAATATGCCTGGAGGAGAGGGTTTGCTTCAGTTGGAACCCGTTGTGGCAATGGCAAATAATAAAGGGAGGATTTAATTAAAAGCCATAAAGGTCATGCTTGTAAAAAACTGTGAGCATATTTTGCAATCATCTGGGATGGGCGCCAAATTCTCAATAGAGACATCGGTCGCCGTTTGGCGCGGCCAGGATTTTGTCCCATAAATAATTAACAGGCGACCGGCTCTGTGGAATGCTCCTTTTGGATTTTATGGGCGCGCTTGTAAAGGAACTCAGATCTGTTGAAATCGCTCATCTCTTCATACAGCCCCGCCAGTCGATTGAGGGAATCTGCCACGGTCGGATGTTTCGGACCAAAAACGTCTTCCCGAATTTGTAAGGATCGAACAAAAAACAGCTCTGCTTTGGCGCAATTGCCTTTTGTATTGTAATGTCTGCCCAGGTAAGCGAGGTATTTGGCAACCAGAGGATGATGATGACCAAGAAAAATTTCAAGAAGCCTTAAAAGAGCCTTCCGAAAAAACAGTGACTTTTCCATAATAGGAGTCTCCCTGCAAATTAGTTAGAATAGCTGGCCTGTCTGATCTTGATTCGCATCAATGGGGGTGACTCCCATTAGCCTGAGTAAAAGCAATAGCCATGCCAAGAAAATTAAGTCTCAACTAAACAAAAGGTAGGGGAGATTTTGGGAAGAAAAGGGACCCTGAGGAGGATGGAATTATGATTTTAACCAGCTGATTTAGCCGAGAAAAGTCAACGGAGTAACAAAAAATGTCACTTTATTGGGGCTTTACGTTTGAGGGTTCTACAAAATTTTGGAAATCAGGACCGGTAATTTTCCCAGAACCTGTTGAAATTATAGTGAGTAAGTTTGCCCGGAAAGCTGTATTAATGGGCAAAAAAACTTATTCACAGCTATAAAAACAATGGTTTATATTTGCTTTGCAAAGCAAGGGAAACCGTTAAAAATTTAAGGTTTATCCTGAAGTAGGGGGTTTTTTGCCGCCTGAATGATGTTTCACCGTGATTTCTCCCCGTTTTTGCTTTTGGGGATAAGCTGTGGAAAAGTTTGCAAAAGGAAAATTATTTTATAAACCTTTATATTTCAATTAATATTCATTTGGCATAGAGGTTGCTTTTTGTTTTATGTAGGGGGGAGGTCTTTCCAAACTCCGTGGCCAAAAACGGGAGAGGTTTTGACCTGTTCTGATGATAACAAATGGTCAGCAGATAAATTTTGCAGGAGGAAGGGTCGTTTATGAGTGCGTCTTATGAAAAGTTTCAATGGAATTATAAAGTCCTGAAAGAGCCCATTCCCAGCTCTGAAAGTGAAATTATGGAGTTGGAGAAAAAACTGTCCGACTGGGGAAGCCGTTATTGGGAGGTGGTTTCAGTGAACCATATGCCCCATTCCCCCAATATGCTCATCTATCTGAAAAGCACCAAGTGGAGAACGGTTGTTTCAAAGGACTATTAACTCTCCTTCCGTCGTGGCGATGTGCTGTTTTGTAGCCACTGTCATCTTGTCTCAATCGAGCGGTTACAAAAGCGCCTGGTCCTTACCCTGCTTGTGTTGGGGTCTGG
Organism: Nitrospinota bacterium; assembly: GCA_027619975.1. Lineage (NCBI taxonomy): Bacteria > Pseudomonadati > Nitrospinota > Nitrospinota bacterium. The sequence goes on along the minus strand of JAQCGX010000020.1, from coordinate 43,590 downwards.
GAGTAATTGTGGAGAGCTTCCAGAAGTTTGGATTTTATAATGGGTTTGGACATATAATCAGAACATCCCGCCGCAAGACATTTTTCCATGTCCCCTTTTAAAGCGTGCGAAGTTAACGCAATGATGGGTGTTTTGGGGCGATGGTGCTGTTCTTCCCATTCCCGTATTTTTTGCGTGGCCGTGTATCCATCCATGACCGGCATTTGCATGTCCATCAACACCAGATGGTAATCACTTTTCTTGAACATGCTGACCGCCACTTCGCCGTTGTCTGCGGTTTCGAGTTGGTGCCCGGTTTTGTTCAGATACAATTGAACCAGCAAGCGATTGTCTTCAGAGTCCTCTACCAGAAGAATTTTCAAGGCCGCCGTGTTTAGCGGATCTTCCTGGGAAGCCGTATTTGGAATGACGGTTTCGAGAACTTCCTCATGGCCCAGTGCGGCATGAATTTTTTTCAGAAGAACATCCGGTTGAATAAATTTGGTCATATAATCGACCACCCCCATTTTGTGGCACTGGTCGATGTCTCCCTCACGAGTGTCGATGGGCATCATCATCAGGGTGGCGGGCTGCAATTTAAGCTCAGTGGAAAGCCTGTTTAGAAATCCGAAGCCGCCAATGGTTGGAAGTCGACTGTTGATCAGGAGCAACTGGTAAGGGGCCTTCGTATGTTCGGATTTTTTCAACTCTCTGAAGCCTTGTTCGGCGTTTTCCCGTGTTGTGACGGACATCCCCCAATCCAGGAGCTGGTCGTTGATCATTCCCCGGATGGAGGAACGGTGCTCGATCAACAGGGTTTTTACACCCTTCAGTTGTTTGGGTTTTTCCGCAGGGGCCGTTTCCTGTTGCTCGGGAACGGTAAAATGCACCGTGAAAAAAAAAGTGCTGCCTATATTGACGTTACTTTCTACCCAGATCCTCCCGCCCATCAGTTCGACCAGTCTTTTGCAAATGGAGAGCCCCAGCCCCGTGCCTCCGAACTTTCGGGTGGTGGAGGAATCGGCCTGAGAAAAACTGGAGAAAATGGTTTCCAGTTTGTCAGAAGGAATTCCCACACCATCATCTGAAATGGAAAACAGCAGCTTTCCTGAATCGTTTGACTCCGGGTCTTTTTCCACCCTGAGAAGAACCTCGCCCTGTTCCGAAAACTTGATGGCATTCCCTATGAGATTGGTCAACACCTGGCGGAGCCGGTGCGGGTCCCCCCGGAGCAGACTGGGGACATCCGGGGAAATGTGGTAATTGAGTGGCAGACCTTTTTCCTGAGATTTTAAATCCAGGATTTCAATATTATTTTCCACCAGGTGCCGAGGGTTGAATTCAATATCCTCCAGTTCAATTTGTCCCGCTTCAATTTTAGAAAGGTCGAGAATATCGTTGATCAGCGTCAGTAGATTGTTCCCCGCTCCCCGAAAAACTTTCAGCAGTTGCATTTGTTCTGCATTAAGAGGCGTTTCCGCCAGCAAGTCACTCATGCCAATAATGGCGTTCATGGGGGTGCGGATTTCATGGCTCATGTTGGCCAGAAATTCACTTTTAGACTGGCTGGCGCGGTCCGCTTCCTGCCGGGACTGTTCGGCTTTTTCCTTGGCCTTGATGATGGCATCATTGGAGCGCTTGCGCTCAACGACCCGGCCCAGTTGAGTTCCAATTTGATCCACCACGTCCAGCAGCCTCTGGTCCGGGGGAACCGGATACGTGGAAAAAAATTCCATGACCGCCACGACTTCCCGGCCGATGAGCACGGGGAAAGCGAATCCGCTGACAATCCCACAGTCTTCCGTAAACCGTCCCTGCCGGGCACGGGGGTCCCTGGGCACCTCGCGAACCCAGGTATGCTTGCCTGTGGCCAAAACCATTCCGGGCAGCCCCTCACCATATTTAATTACCTGGGCATCGGTGGCGTTCTTGAATATTTCGAGCCTGTCTGAATCATCCTTGATACACCAGATGTTGGTCGATATCAGGTTGGGAGGAGAATCCTCAGTAGGAACAAAAAGATGGCCCAGCGCCCATCCGGTCAAGTTACAGATTTTATCCAGGCAGACTTGAATGGCATGCTCAAAAGTGTCCGCCTCGTTGGCGGCGCTGGAGACATCGTGAAGAAGCTGAACATAGGCCGATTCCTGCCGCAAGGCCTCATCCTGTTGTTTGCGCTCGGTAATGTCACGGACTACGGCGGTGTAGGTCCGCCGGTTTTTATGAATGATTTCGCTCACGGCAAAATCCATAGGAAATGCGCAACCCTCTTTATTCAAGCCTGTCAGTTCCCCCTGGACTCCGGAAACGCGGGATTGTCCCGATTCGCTGAGGTTGCTGATAAAGGATTTCAGAGTTTCTCCACTTTTATTCGTCAGTAGTAAACTGATGTTTTTGCCTTTCACTTCGGAAGCTTTGTAGCCAAAAATGAATTCGGCGGCGGGGTTGAAAGTTTCGAGGGTTCCGGTTTCGTTGATCGTGAAAATTCCATCAATAACGTTGTCCAGAATTTTTTCATAACGGATTTCACTTTCCCTGATTTTCGATTGGGCCCGGTTCCGTTCTTTTTGGATGGTTTTTTTTCGAATTCGGAAAAAGATTATTGTGAGGACAATGAGCGCCAGGATTTCGAAGATCAAGAGGGTTTCGTTGGTCATGCTTTTCATTGTGAGGAAGGAAGATGATGCGACTGAAGATTCCGTGTCGGTCAAAAAATTGATTGCTGCAACCTCAGGTGAATTGGTTTCATTGTTAATTAGTTTAATTCAAACTTCGGTGTAATTCCAGTAATCCATTGAATGAGTTGAAATTTGTTTCCATAAAACGCTGTGATCGTAAAGGAAGTCACTCCTCTAAAATAAATGCCGGTTTTTCTTTGAATGGGTGGAAGGGTAGATGCTGACGAAAGAAAGCTGTTTTTCCGATTCTCAGAATTTATTCGTAATATCATCGGGAGTGAATTCGAATTTTTGGGCGAGCAGACGTTTGATGTCCCGGGTTTTGGCCATCCAGGGCTTATTTTCTGCCTGAGTGTAAAGATGTTCTGCGATGTCGATGTGCTTCATGGCCTTTACCCCATCCTGAGATTCAGCGTAAACCACTGCCAAATTGAAATTCACTCCCGCAAGGTTGGGGTCAATTTCCTGTGCCTTCAGGAGAATCGGCAAAGCGTTGTCGTGTTGGTTGGACTTGATGTAACCGGACCCGAGAAGATTTAATATTTCAGGGTCATTGGGCTCCAGCTTAATGGCTTCTTTAAAAACAGTGAGCGCATCTTTGTTCAATCCTTGCCGCAAATAAACCTCCCCGATCAATTGATAGGCCAGGTAGGAATTAGGGTCTATCCTGAGAGCCTGCCTGGCTAAATCCAGCGCTTCCTCGAAACCAGACGTTTGAAATTTCGCTCTTGACAGAACACTGTAAGGCAGGGATTGATCCGGGTCGATCTCTAACGACCTTTTGGCTAATTGGGAGGCATCCGTCAGGCGACCTAGTTTAACATAAATCAAGCTCATGGCCGAGAGAGCATCGGTGTTGTCCGGTTCTGTGGCAAGAAAAGCCAAAACTGTGCTCATGGCGGCTTCATAGTTTTTTTCATGCAACAATTTCATTCCATCAACAACCTGGGATGGCAATTGCGTCACGGGGGCTGGGTTTTCCGAATTCTCCTGGGTTTCAGGGGTGCCACAGGCTGTCAACAAGACCAAAGCCAGGAGAATCCCGGCCAGTAAAAACATTCTGCGAATCATGGACCCTTTAAACTCAAACGTTTTGTCTGCTTTTTGCATCACTGGATTCCCTTTTAGTCGCCTGCAAGATGAAGTACGACCTCCCGCCGTTGCGGTGAGGAACGGTGCTCGAATAGATAGATGTCCTGCCAGGTTCCCAAAGCCAGACGGCCATCAATAACGGGAACGGATAGCTGGGTCTGGGTCAGGGCGGCGCGAATATGGGCCGACATGTCGTCCGGGCCTTCCGACCGATGCCGAAATGCCGGGTCGCCATCAGCAACCAGCCGGTTAAAAAAATCATTGAGGTCGGCTAGAACGTCCGGGTCCGCGTTTTCCTGAATTGTCAAAGAAGCCGAAGTGTGGCGAAGAAAAACGGTCAGAATTCCGGTCCCGACCCCCTGCTCATCCACCCAGTTGACAATCGTCCGGTTGATGTTGCGCAGTCCTTTTCCCTCGGTGGTGACGATAAACTTATGAGTGAACTGTTTCATGGCAATTAAAAACCGAAAAAGTCGGACAAAACTTATAATTTTTGGTATGCCAATATTCTACTGTATTTCTATCTGGAATGACATATCTATCAGAAACTTTTGACATTACCTGATTGCCAAAAGAGAAATAACGCTTCATAAATCAAGAATTTTTGGTATACTGATTAACTGAGATTGTAAATTAGTTTGCTTGCTTTTTCTGCAGAGGGATGTGGAAAATTATGTGTTTGAGACCATTTTTCTGAGGAAAGGATGACGACATGACATTACCACCAGACAGGGAAGTCAGCTTCAAGGACAGCGTTAACCTGAGTTTTGATTTAGCCAGGGCGACTTTGGAAATTCCTGACGGAATGGCTCAATATATAAGAAACGTGAATAACGTTTATCAGGTTCGGTTTCCGGTCAAGATCAATGGAGAAGTGGAAACCTTTATCGGCTGGCGGGCGGTGCACAGCGACCATAAACTTCCTGCCAAGGGCGGAATCCGGTTTGCTCCGCATGTGGACCAGAATGAAGTTGAGGCGTTGGCGGCTTTGATGTCTTATAAATGCGCATTGGTGGATGTTCCTTTTGGCGGCTCCAAGGGGGGGTTGCTCATTGACCCGAGCAAATATGACCGGGAGCACATGGAAAAAATCACACGTCGGTTCGCCTTTGAATTGATTCAAAAAGATTATATCGGATCAGGAACCAACGTTCCGGCACCGGATATGGGAACCGGGCAAAGGGAAATGGCCTGGATTGCGAGCACCTATAATTCCTACCGTCCCGGCGACATCAACCACCTCGCCTGCGTGACGGGAAAACCGGTGTCCATGGGCGGTATCCAGGGCCGCGTGGAAGCGACCGGGCGTGGCGTCGTTTTTGGTTTGCGGGAGTTTTTCCGCAGTCCGGACGACGTAAAGCGGGCCGGGTTGGAAGGAAATCTGGAAGGCAAGAAAGTGATCGTTTAGGGATTGGGCAATGTCGGTTATTACACGGCTAAAATCCTGCAGGAAGAGGACGGTGCGAAGATAGTCGGCATCCTCGAATATAATGGCGCCTTGCTGGACCCCAACGGATTGAATGTGGAGGAAGTGTATAACCATAAGGTCGCTCACCAGAGCCTTAAGGGGTACCCTGGGGCAACCTACGTTGAAGACAGCAAGCCGCTTTTGGAAGAGGCATGCGACATCCTGATCCCGGCGGCGATGGAAGGGGTCATCAACCAGGAAAATGCCGGCAGGATCCAGGCCAAAATCATCGCCGAAGCGGCGAACGGTCCCGTAACCTTTGCCGCCGAGGCCATTTTGCAGGAAAAGGGCGTGGTCAGTATTCCCGATGTCTATCTCAATGCGGGCGGGGTCACGGTTTCTTATTTTGAGTGGATCAAAAACCTGTCCCATATCCGTTTCGGCAGAATTCAAAAACGCTATGAAGAAGGCAAGAATATACAGCTGATCCAGGCCATTGAAAGTTCCGGACATAAAGTTCCCAAGGCATTGGCAGAGCAAATCTGCTCGGGGTCGGAAGAAATCGATCTCGTCCGTTCCGGGCTCGACGACACCATGCGCACCGCCTGGCAGGCCATTCGTGAACGGTTCTGGAGCCACGACTCAATCCATAGCTACCGGATTGCCGCCATGTCCATCGCCATCGAAAAAATTCATAACAGTTACCGGACGATGGGAGTGTATCCTTGATTGCGCACAGCGCAGTATCTCGCAGGAACGGGCGGTAGATTCCAGAGGAATCCGTCGTGCCCTTTTTTGAAAATAGAGGGTGAACTCACTCTCCCTTCATTCATTTGTTACAATTTCTTGCATGAACAATAAAACCGGGGCTGTGGGAAAATTCTCTGAGGATTCCCCCAGTGAGCCGCAATTTTCCGATCCTGTCAGCAAACCCTGGGTCTGGGTGGGGTTTGGCCTGTTGTTTGCGGCTTTGATTCCCGTGTGGCCGATCGCAGGCTCCTGGTGGGGAATCCCCGCCTGGGCGGTGTTTGCCGTGGCTGCGAGTGCCATAACCAGTGCCTTCACGGCGTTTGTCATTCTCCGCGTCTGGAGGGATGATGCCGGAAACTGAGGCGCTTCCCTTCGGTCCGGGAGCTCTGGTGGTTGTGGGATTTTATATTGCGAGTCTCCTGGCCATCGGCGGCTACGCTTATACAAAAAGAAAAGATGAGAGCCTCGGGGATTTTTTTCTCGCCGGGCGGAGCATGGGGTTTATTGTTCTCCTTTTGACCCTGTATGCCACCCAGTACAGCGGCAATACCTTCTTAGGGTTCAGCGGGGCCGCCTACCGTGAAGGATTGGGGTTCATCCTTTCCATCCATTTTATGACCGCGATCGTTGTGGCCTATCTCCTGTTTGCCCCAAAATTATACAGAATCAGCCGTGAACATCAGTTTATAACCCCAGGAGATTTCATTTATCACCGTTTTCAGAGCCGTTTTCTTTGCATTTTAGTGACCCTGCTTATGGTTTACGCCCTGTGCAATTTCACTCTGGCGCAAATGAAGACCCTGGGCACGGCGTTTGAAGGGATTTCTCAAGGCCGGATTCCTCTGTGGGTGGGGGTGATCAGCCTGACTGGAGTCATGTTGATTTACGAGTCATTGGGAGGCATGCGCAGTGTCGCCTGGACCGATGCCGTTCAAGGTGGAATTTTACTGCTGGGGTTCGGAATCCTGCTTTATCTGGCGTTGACTGAAATCGGTTCCCTGCCTGTGGCGATCTCTAAATTGGCCGCAAACCCTGATACGGTTCATAAAGTGAAGCCTCCTGATGCAGAGGGAGTGCGGCGATGGATCAGTTTTATTCTGATGGTGGGCCTGGGGGCCGCTATCTACCCGCAGGCGATCCAGCGGATTTATGCCGCCCGCAATGTTAAAGTTTTAAAGCGCTCGCTGGCGGTGATGGCGTTTTTGCCCCTGACGACAACGCTGATCGCCGTTATGATCGGGGTTCTCATGGCGGCACAGGTTCCCGACCTGAATGCTCTTGTGCAAGCGACGGGCGCGGGACAAACCGTGGCGCCATCCGAGACGGTTTTCACCCTCTTGTGTCTCAAAGTCATGCAAGGCTCGGAGTTGGGCTACTGGCTGGTGGTTGTGCTTTTTGCGGCTCTTTTGGCGGCGGTGATGTCCACGGCGGATTCGGCGCTTCTCAGCATCAGCTCCATGGTCACCAAAGATATTTACGGGCGGTTTCTTTGTCCCGAAGCGGATCAGGCAAAGTTGACACGTGTGGGCCGCTGGGCGACATGGGTGCTGATGGTCCCCATTGTGTGGATCGCCATCACCTATGAAGGCAATCTGATCGATCTCTTGAAATTAAAATTTGAATTGCTGATTCAATGCGTCCCGGCTATTTATCTTGGCATTCATTGCCGGTGGCTGACCGCGCGCACGGTGATCGTTGGCATCTTCATGGGCCTTCTGGTGACGCTCGGCCTCACCTGGTCTGGAACCCTGGGGTTTTCGGAAATCAATTATTCCAAGATATGGGGGTTCCACTCCGGCGTGATCGGGTTGACCGTCAACAGCCTCATATGCCTGACGGATTATTTTCGCCCATTCAGAAACACCTCCGCCTGACGGGTTTCGCTGATTTTTTATATTTTGGAAACTCCCGCGCTGACGATTCTTCTGTTTAGTGATATGATGTGCCGCACAACTCCACCAAACATTTTACACAGGGACAAAAATTTCAATGGCTAAAAACGCATCGTCCGAAAAATCTCAATACGCCGAGAGCGGTGTCGACAGCACCGGAGCCGAAGGCGCCCTTGGCAGTCTCCTGCAACATATCCTGCCGACCCGAAAATACAGTGAGCGCTATCCGCTGGCGGCGGACATCGGTTATTTTGCCAACGTCATCGATCTGGGCAACGGCGAGGGAATCGCCTTCGGCACTGATGGCGTGGGGACAAAAATACTCGTCGCTGAACTTTTGGGGAAATACGACACCATCGGTATCGACTGCGTCGCCATGAACGTCAACGACGTCATCTGCGTCGGCGCCCGTCCCGTCAGCATGGTGGACTACATCGCCTGCTCGTTCACCGATGAAAAAGTCTTCGATCAATTGGGCAAGGGCCTGGCTCAGGGAGCCTGGCAGGCGGGGATCAGCATTTCCGGCGGCGAGATTTCGCAGATCCGGGAGATCATCAGCGGCATCGACCTCATCGGAGCCGCCATCGGCCATGTGAAAATCGACCGCATCAATACCGGAAAAAATATCGAGCCGGGAAACTTGATCGTCGGTCTGGCGTCCAGCGGCGTGCATTCCAACGGACTCACCCTGGCGCGGAAAATCCTGCTGGGCGACAACTGGGAAGACCAGAAAGCCAGCGTCAACAAATTTGAAGACAAACTCAGCCGCACTCTGGGAGAAGAACTGCTTGAACCGACCCGCATCTACGTCAACCCCATCATGGAAATGCTCGACTCCGGCATTGACTTGAAGGCGATGGTGCACATCACAAGCGGCGGATACTGCAACCTGAACCGGGTAGCGAAAGACAACATCCGTTTCGTCATCGACCCTCTGCCGCCCACGCCACCCGTCTTTAAACTGATTCAGGACCGGGGAGAAGTGAGCGACGCCGAGATGTTTGAAGTGTTCAATATGGGAACCGGGTTCTGCGTGATCGTGGAAGGCACCCAGGAAGTGGAAGACGTTGTCAGAATCTGCCAGGCTCACGATCTGGTCAGTCATGTGATCGGGCAAGTGGAAGCCTGCCACGGCAAGGAAGTCACCATTCCCTCGAAAAACCTGGTGGGCAAGGGACAGAAGTTTAAGGCGACAACCGAGGGGTAAACTTGACCTAAAGGCGGGGATTTTTTAAGAGGACCCATGATAAAAATTATCAGTTTTATTTTTATCGCAGTGTTTGTGCCTTTGGATGCATGGGCGCATTCCGGGGGGACGAATGCCGATGGCTGTCACACCAACCGCAAAACCGGCGAGTATCATTGCCACAGTAAAAAATTAAAATCTACACAAGCCGAAAAAATAGAATCCGCATCCGAAGTTGGGAACCGGGCCATGCCTTCCAATGAAAAACCGTCCGGTCCGCAAAATAAAAACCGGGTTTTTCAATGGGTCGATGCAAAGGGAGAGGTCCACTACTCCAACAATATTGAGGATCTGCCTGTCAACGCCAGGGAATCTTTGAATTCGAAATAGATTTTGCTCTATTCGCCGCCGAGTATAAACAGGCGACCCAGAGGAAAATCTGATTTCTCTTTCACTGGTTGGGGATAAATCCCCGCCTCAGGATTGATCTTCTGAGCTTCACCCCTTTGGTGGCGGTGCGCTATTTTCCTGCCGCAATTTTTCCGCCTTTTCAAAATCCTCAAACGTCACTTTTTTACACCCTTTCGTAAACAGCCAGGTCGATCGAACGACTTCCGTTATATCCCGCTGGAAAGGTTTTTGACACTGCTCCGGGGCGTTGGTGATGTATTCAAGTGTTGCCGAATAGTTCAAAAGGAGTTTTAAAATATTCGTGGGTTGATAAGGAGGATTACAGGCAGGCTCCTTGTTGGCGAACGCATCGCCGGAAACAATAAAAATCAGAAAAAACAAAATCGGGAGGGTTCGTTTCATGACACTCAAGCCTCCAAGATGAATATGCAATGCGCGAGATATAAAAATAATGATTACTTTGTTCCCTTTTCAAATTTCTGCTTGTAGTAGGAAATGAAATTATTTATCGAAAGGACCCCGATAATCAAATCGTCCTCGGTAACTGCAAGGTGTCGAATATTGTGGTTGCCCATTTTCACGAAGGCCTTCATCATTGTTGAATCGCTATCGATGGCGACAATGGGTTTGTTCATTATAAATTTGACCTTGGTTTCTTTTGGGTTGAGTTCTTCGGCAATAATTTTTCTGGATAAATCGGTTTCGGTGACTATTCCCCAATTCTCACCGCCTTTGACGACGATCAGAGAGCTCAATTTACTATCGCGCATCTTCTTTGCCGCTTCCGCAGCCGAAGCCTCGGCGCTGATGCTTAAAATCGATTCGTCCATATAGGCAACGTGGTCTTTTACCTTGTCCATTCAGACACTCTTTCGGGTTTTGAGGAGGGTTCGTTTCATGACACTCATGCCTCCAGGGGAAATTTGCAATTTAAGGAGATATCGGGTCTATTATATCAGGTTCTTATTGGGAGAAGCCTAAAAGAATTTGGCAAAGAAAACCACGGCCACGGCGACGGGGGTGATGTAGCGAATGAGGAACCCCCATTGCCTGGCCCAGTGAAACCGGGTTTCGTGCTTTTCGATTTCTTCCTGAGCCTTGACGATGCCCCATTTCCATCCCACAAAAACAGCGGTCAGCATGCCCCCTAAGGGAAGCAGGTAATTGGAGGCGATGTTGTCCACGTTGTCAAAGAAGGTCATGCCCATGAATTTGACATCGCTCATCACGCCGAAGGAAAGCCCTGACGGGACTCCTAATATAAAAATCACCCCGCCAATAATCAGCACGGCTTTTTTCCGGGTCCAGCCAATCTGGTCGATGAAATAGGCCACCACGACTTCGAGCAGGGAAATTCCCGATGTGATGGCGGCAATGGCCAAGAGGACGAAAAATATAATAGAAACCACCGTTCCAAAAGGCATGCTGGAAAAGACCGCGGGCAAAACGCTGAACACCAGACTCGGCCCTTCGGCGGGTTCCAAGCCCATCGCAAAGACGGCGGGGAAAATGACCATCCCCACTAGGAGGGCGATCAGGGTGTCGAAGAGGACCACGTAAACCGTGGCCGCTGTCAGGTTTTCTTTTTCCGAGAGGTAGCTCCCGTAAGTGAGCATGGCGCCCATCCCTAAGCTCAGGGAAAAAAATGCCTGCCCCAGGGCGATGAGAATGACCGAAGGCGAGATCTTGCTGAAATCAGGATATAGATAAAACTTCACCCCCTCCATCGCACCCGGAAGCGTGAGACAACGCACCATTAAAATCAGAAGAATCACAAACAGGGTCGGCATCATAATGTCACAGGCTTTTTCGATGCCGCCGTGAATGCCTTTGATGACGATGGCCATGCAGGTGCCCATGAACATGGCCTGGTAGATCAGGACTTCCACCGGGTTGGCGATGAAGGCGCCGAAGAACTGACCTGCATCCGCAGGTGAATGGAATTCCAGAACCGAATGACTGAAGGATTTGACGATGTAGGCGAGGGTCCAGCCTCCCACCACGCCGTAAAAGGAGAGAATTAGAAATCCCGCCGCAACCCCCATGTAGCCGACGCCCACCCAGGGTGAATTGGGCTTGAGGGTCTTGAAAGCGCCCACGGGATTGAGGTTGGTTTTTCGTCCCAGGGTGAATTCGGCCAGCATGATGGGCAGGCCGATGATGAAAATGCAGACGAGGTAAATGAGAACAAAAGCGCCGCCGCCGTTCTGGCCGGTGATGTAAGGAAACTTCCAGACGTTGCCCAAGCCGATGGCGGACCCGGATGCGGCGAGGACAAAACCCATGCGGCTGGCCCAGAACCCGCGTTTGTTGTTGGTTTCTGTTTTCATCAGCCGGAGAGTATAGCCTGATCGTTTTTCATTATCAATGTGCTGCTATTTCCAATTTCAACTAATGGGCATTTCTAAAAATAGACTAAATGTTCCTAATCGTTAATTTAAGGAGATGGCTTTGTTTTAGTGGAACAGGCGACCTGCCCTTAAATTTAAGGATAGGTCGCCCGTGCCACCGATATAAGAAATCCTTGTGCCATGTTCGATTTCCCGTAATAAACTAATTTTTAGAGGTGTCCTAATAGAAATTGCCTATTCCCTTCAGCGGTTCAGAATACGTTGGAGAAACGTTCGCGTCCGGTCCTGTTTCGGTTGTTGAAAAATTTCCTCGGCGGATCCCGATTCGATGATCTTGCCTTCATCCAGCATGAGGATGCGGTCCGCGACTTCACGGGCAAACGACATTTCGTGCGTGACCACCAGTAAGGTCATCCCCTCACTGGCCAGAAAACGCATGACGGCAAGGACGTCTCCAACGGTTTCCGGATCGAGAGAGGAAGTCGGTTCATCGAAGAGAACACATTCCGGCTCCATCGCCAGAGTCCGGGCGATGGCCACGCGTTGCTGTTCGCCTCCGGAGAGGGAAGCCGGAAACCGGTTCATGAACGCAGTCATTTTCACTTTAGCCAGCACTTCCTGGGCTCTGGCAACCGCCTGATTCTCGGACAGTTTGAGAACCCGCATGGGTGCTTCGACGATGTTGCCAAGCACCGTCATGTGCGGAAACAGATGGAATTGCTGGAACACCATGCCGACCTTGATGCGCAGCTGGCGCAGGGTTTCTGTTTCCGATTTGGACATTTTTTTAAACGCCGTGCCGCTGACCCGCGTTTTGCCCACTTGCACGCTGCCTTCCTGGAAGGGCTCCAAGCCGCCGATGCACCTTAAGAGGGAACTTTTTCCACTTCCCGAAGGCCCGATGAGGACCAGAACTTCCCCTTTTTTTACATGACAGTCGATTCCTCTCAAAACGGGTTTTTCCCCGAAGTGTTTATAAAGCCCGTTGACGGCGATCATTGGGCTCTCCGTTCCAGGCGCGTGGACAGGAAAGATAAAGGCAGGGACATCATCAGGTAAAGAATCGCCGTCAACACTCCCAGCTCCAGGAACCGCATGGAAGACACCGCCAGCATATTATAGGTCTTGGTCAGCTCCACGATGGCGATGATGGATACCAGGGAGGAATCCTTGAACAAAGAAATAAAATCATTGGTCACGGGCGGCAGGACCATCTTCGCGGTTTGCGGAATCAGGATTCTGCGGTAGATCATGGCAGAAGTCATGCCCAGAGACAGAGCCGCTTCCGTTTGTCCCCTGGGGATCGCCTTAAGACCGCCGCGGTAAATCTCAGCCTCGTAAGCGGCGTAATTCAATCCCAGGCCGAGAACCGCCGCCGTAAATGCGTTCAGGTTGATGCCGATATTGGGCAGGCCATAGTAGATGATGTATAACTGCAGGAGCAGGGGCGTGCCGCGCATGATTTCGATGTACCCCACCGCCAGCGGTTTCAACAGGGGGCCGCCCGCCAGCCGGGTGAGACAAACCGCCAACCCCAGTGCAATGGCGAGAGCCATTGAGACGACGGAAAGAATAACCGTCATCCCCGCGCCCTTGAGAAGCAGGGGCAGATAAAACCACAGAGCTTTTTCATGGGACGGATTTTGCGATGGAGAGGCATCCGGTTGTTTTCCCAGCAACCGCGTTTGCGCGTCGTTCCACAATCCCCACTTCGCATAAATGGATTGCAACTCGCCGCTCTTAAAGAGGCTGTCCAAAGCGCGGTTGATTTTATTCAGCAGGACGGGGTTTTCCTTGCGCACCGCTACGACGTAAACGCCTTCGCTGACCGGCGGGCCGGCGTATTTTAATGCCGGATGACTTTGAAGGGTGTGAGCGGCGATGGGTGTGTCCAGCAATACGGCGTTCACCCGGCCCAGTTCCAGATCTCGGTAGGGTTCCACCTGCCCCCGGTAACTGGCGATTTCCACGCCGGGAGTTTTTAAAAGCAGGTCGTGGGCCGCGGTTCCTTCCAGCGTCGCGATCCGATGGCCTGCGATATCATTAAAGGATTGGATCGCCTGCTCATCTTTCCTGACCACCAGTTGCTGGGCGAAAACGTAATAGGGTTTGGAAAACGCCACCTCCCGCGCCCGGTCGGCGGTCCATTCGATGCCGTTCATGGCGATCAGAAAATCTCCGCGTTTCAATCCGGGGATCAGAGAGGACCAGTCGATTTGCGACTGTTTCGCGGTCATGCCCATTTCTTTGGCAAGGGCCTGGGTGAGATCGACTTCAAAGCCGATCAATCGGGTGGGGTCGTTGGGGTCGGGATACACGTATGGCGCGCCGCCTTCCGCATCGGAGCCCCAGCTAAGAATGTTGCCCAAGGGTTCACTGGCAAAAACATCAGGAGTAACGGTCGATGAGCACAAAAAAATGAAGATCAGAACAGGCGGAAGGAAATCGCGCAATGTGGTTGACCGGTTAAGAAAGGTTTTTGTCGACTCTTCCCACATAGTTTTTCCAAAACAGAATTTAATTTTGTTTCAAGAATTTTCATCAGATAATCTTGGGATCATTCCTTTTATTTTATTCCTCTTCCCCGAAAATCAAAACGCCAAGTTTTCCCAGGACTTCTTCCATGACTTTTTTTGGGGCTTTCGCCTTGAATTTGGCTTGGCGGACTTTCCAGTCCAGGCTTTTAACTTGATCGGCCAATACACAACCGCCTCCATATTTAGGCGTGAACTCCACCGCAAAGGGATAGCTCTTTACTCTTGAGGTGATGGGGCAGGCGATCAACAGCCCGGCTTTTTCGTTATAGATTTTGGGAGAAATGACCAGTGCGGGGCGGTGCCCTGCTTGTTCGTGGCCCGCCTGAGGGGTGAAATCCAGCCAAATGATATGTCCCCGGTCCGGGACATATTTTTTTTTGGCTACCATATTTCCTGGCCCTCATGTCTGCCGAAATCCATTTCTCCAGATTGATTTTCCGGAGTGATTTGGTCAACAAGGGATTTTAAGGAATATTTTGTGATCGGTTTGACAACGATTTTTCCTTTTTCCATTTCAAGACGGACTTTTGAGCCGCTTTTCAAGCCGATTTCCTTGGCAAAGGCTTTGGGTATTCTTAAACCGAGACTGTTTCCCCATACGCTGACCCTAGACTCCATAACTTGAGTTCCTTTTTTAATAGAAAAAGATATACATTGTATATACGCTGTGCTGGCTTTTCAAGGAATTATTTTTCCCCATTTGGAAAAATCCGGCGGTCGCCTGCAGGAAGATGGTTGTGATTGAAGCAGGGGAACGAGCTATAATGGGGCCAATGAATCCAAATATTATTTAGTCAGTCGATCATGACAAAACACCTCACTGAAATTCTGGAAAAAATTCCCAAGTTACCCGGAATTTATATCATGAAGGATGCGAAAGACGGCATCCTTTATATTGGCAAGGCCAAGTCCCTGCAGCCTAGAGTCCGGTCTTATTTTCAGAATTCAAGAGCGCTTCCTCCGAGGACGCGGATCTTCCTCGGCAAGGTGCGGGATATCAAATTCCTGACCACCCAAACGGAAGCTGAAGCGTTGATTCTGGAAAGCAACTTCGTCAAGAAACACCAGCCGCGCTACAACATTCTTTTAAAGGACGACAAACATTATCCCTACATCCGGCTGACGACGCAGGAGTTATTTCCAAAGCTGGAAGTGGTGCGGAAAGTGAAAAAGGACGGGGCGACGTATTTTGGCCCCTACACCATGGTCAAGGAAGTGCGTGAAACCATCCGCCTGATTTATAAAATTTTTCCGCTCAGGCAGAGCAAGGACAAGCTGGACGGCAGTCCGCAACGGCGGCCCTGCCTGAATTACCAGATGGGTCGATGCCTCGCTCCCTGTGCCGGAACTATTTCTTCCGAGGATTACGGGCAACTGGTGAATGATGTCATCCTGTTCCTGAAGGGCAAGAACTCGGAACTGGTTGATCGTCTGAAAAACAAGATGAAGCAAGCTTCCCTGGATTTGCGCTACGAGGAAGCAGGGGTTTTGCGCGACAAGATCGCAGCCGTCCATACGGTTCTGGACAAGCAGAAAATCGTTTCCACCTCGCTGGAAGATCAGGACGTGATCGGGTATTGCAAAGAGCATGGGTTCGCCATGGTTCAGGTGCTTGTCGTCCGTGGCGGAAAAATGGTGGGGGAGAAGATTTACAAAATGAAAAGTCTGAACGAGTTGGAAGAAAACGAAACCCTGTCTTCGTTTCTCAAGCAGTACTATGCCGAGGAGGTCCTGCTTCCCAAGGAAATTTTGCTTCCGCATGCGATTGAAGAAATGGATTTGATCGCTTCCTGGTTGTCGGAAAGAAAAAAAAGCCGGGTTTTTCTGGAAACGCCGGTGCGTGGCAAAAAACGCGACCTGATAAATATGGCGGAGGAAAATGCGCGTTTTGCCATGCGCACGGAGCAGGATAAGGGCGAGACGGCCACTCGCATGCTGGAAGAGTTGCAGGAGGCATTGAGTCTTAAAAATTTTCCGGAAGTGATTGAAGGTTTTGATATCTCCAATATTTCCGGCACCCATGCCGTGGGGTCGATGGTGCAATTCAAGAACGGGCTGGCGGACAAATCCGCCTACCGCAAGTACAAAATCGCTGAGGTTGAGGGAATCGACGATTATGCCATGATGCGCGAGGTGCTGGTGCGAAGATACAAAAGGCTCCTCGAAGAAGGTAAAGACCTTCCCAGCCTGGTGCTGATCGATGGGGGCCGGGGCCACCTGAACACGGCGGCAAAAGCGCTTGAGGAAGCGGGGGTGTTGGGCAAGGTCGATCTCGCCTGCATCGCCAAGGGAAAGCAACGCAATAACCTCGATACCGATGAGGTATTGCTTCTCCATCAAGACAACTCGGTTTTGTTTAAGGAAAACTCTCCCTCGCGGTTTTTACTGCAAAGAATCCGCGACGAGGCGCATCGCTTTGCCATCACCTTTCATCGTCAGTTGAGAAACAAGCGTTCTCTGGATTCTCCGTTGGAGTCGGTGCCGGGCATCGGCAAAAAACGCCGGTTGCAGTTATTGAAAACTTTTGGCAGTCTGGATAATATCCGCGCCGCATCCCAGGAAGAATTGCAAACCCTCCCTGGCATCACCGAGTCTCTGGCGCAGAAAATTTTGACTCACCTTAAAGAGCCGCGCCCGTGACCGTCGGCAAAATAAATCCTAATCCATTTTTTTTAATCGGCCGATAAGCAGTCGAGTTGAAGGATAATTTTTTTCAGGAGGTTGTAGATAATGGCTGTGAAGACGCGAGCCGTCACAGGGGTTTTGGTTGCTGTGTTGGCTTTACAATTTTTTACTCTTTGCGGAGCAGGCTGGACGGCTCCCACGGAAAAGATTTATTTACAGGAAGTCGCCCGGCTGGCGGCTTTGGAAAGTGCTTATTTTCAAAAAAAAATCAACAATGATTTGCCGGGGGTGTATCGCTACCAGCATCCAGAGTTTAAGAAGCATGTTTCCGTGGAGGAGTTTCAGTTTTTCGACGGTCGGGTGGTTTACAATTATCGTGACGGCGCTGAGCATCACTTGTCCGGCGGGTTGACCCCGCCGCTGGCCTATATAAAGGCGAACCCGGTTAAAAAGGATATGCTCGGGTTCCCGCAACAAAGAAAACACCGATGGTTTGCCAACCCTTTCATTACCATTCAAAATTATGTCCTGAAAAGGATCTCGATCAGCGAAGCGGGAAACCATGCGATGGTGATGGTGGAGTTGCAGGGCCGGGAGAGACTCAACCCTGCCATTGCTCATGATAATATTGAATTTGACATCAAGGAACCGCATATCGACTATTGGGAAAAAGTCGATGGTCGATGGACAATCGCTCTTTTGGCCGATGCCTCGTCCATCAGCGGCGGCTCCAAGGTGCGCT
The DNA here is from genome assembly GCA_027619975.1 of Nitrospinota bacterium. Lineage (NCBI taxonomy): Bacteria > Pseudomonadati > Nitrospinota > Nitrospinota bacterium. Next base: position 25,939 of record JAQCGX010000020.1, on the reverse strand, counting down.
ATTTTATTCCCAACAGCAACGCCGACTGGGAAAAAATGCAATTCATTGCCTATGTGCCTCGTCCTGCAGTCGAAAACCAGGAAAAATAAACATCCCTGCCGTCAAAAGTGAAGACCCCCCTATTTCCTATCAAGGGGAAGTGGGGGAGGGCGCCTCATTCCTCTCCATCAAGACTCCTTCTTTTTATTCAAATACCACAGTTGACAGGCCGCAGACCATCCGAAAAGGCTTGATTTTTGGGTTCCTATTGAGAAAATAATTGCTATACTGTTGATTTTAAGTGTTTTATACGATAATTGAGGGATGCTTGGTTAACTCAGCTTGTCGGCAATAGAGCTTTTTTAGGATCGAAAGGGAATCTTAAGTGAATCAATTATTTGCATCCATTAAGAAGGTTTTGGAAAATCTGTTTTCACGGAAATCCGAAACCCCTGCCGAGAAAGAGCCTCCCAAACGGTCGAAAGAAGAACTTCTCGCTCTGTTGGAAAAATATCAGGAAGCCGTTCGAGCCAATCCTCAGGATGGCATGAGTCATTACAACCTGGGAGAAGTTTATATTGAACTTTCGCGGTTTTCAGAAGCCCTGCCCTCATTGCAGGAGGCGATACGGATCAATCCCAAACTTCGAAGCGGCCATTATCAACTCGGTTTTGCGCTGGTCCACCTGGGACGGGATGATGAAGCCATCGAGCCGATTGAGAAGGCATTACAGCTGGACCCCAAGAGCCAGGCCGCCCGAAAGCTACTGGCGGAGGCGCATACCAACCTTTCGATAATATTTGGAAAAAGAAAACAGCATAAGGAATCCATTAAGCATATAGAGCAAGCGATTCATGTTTTACCGGAATATGGGCCTGCGTATTTGTCTCTGGGGATATGTTACACAGATATGGGACGGTACCAGGATGCGGTCAAAAAAATCGAGGAGGCACTGCGTTTAGACAATCACCTGGTGGTGGATGCCAATTTCAATTTAGGGGTGGTTTATTCCAAGCTGGGAGATACCCAAAAGGCGATCAAACATTACCAGGAAGCGATTGCGGTGAACCCAAAATCGGTCATGCCCAATTTAAACCTGGGCATGCTGCACTCGAAACTAAAGAATTATAAGGAAGCCGTCCGGCCTTTGCGCACCGCGATTCAGGTGAGCCCGAAGATGGCTCGTGAAGCCTATTTCAAACTTGGAGTGGCGTTGATGAAATTGAAACTCTATACGGAGGCCGTGAAGCCGTTGCAGGAGGCGATTACAATCACGCCCAACAATGAAAAAGTCCGGGATTTTTTGGCGGAAGCCTTGTATCAAACCAGCCTGTCTCACCGTGAACCCGAAAAAGCTGAGGAAGAAATTGCAATGCTCAAGGAAGCCGTGGAGCATAATCCCGAGCATGTTCAGGCCCATTACTCGCTGGGACAGGCTTATGATAAAGTCAATCAGGGGTATTACGCCATCGTCCATACCTTGATCGCCAAGCAGTTTTTTGTAGAAGCGCATCAGGACGACTGGATCGCCAAGTCCATTCGGGCAGTAAATTTATTTTTGAAGAAATACTCTTACACGTAGAAAGATTTTGCCAAATTGCGCATCCCGAGGAGATAAGGGAAGCATCCATTGGTTTTTCAGAAATCTTCGAACCCTCTGTTAAGGGTATCTCTAAAAATTGACTAAATGCTCCTAATCGTCAACTTAAGGAGATGGCTTTGTTTTAGTGGAACAGGCTTTCCAGCCTGTTCGCACGGGCTAGAAAGCCCGTGCCACCAATATAAGAAATCCTTGTACAGTGTTCGATTTCCTGTAATAAACTAATTTTTAGAGATGCCCTTAATTCAATTCCCGCAAAATTCTGAGCAATTCGCCCATCGCCTCTGAACGGGCGGCGCGTTCGAGTTTCTCAACGTCCTCGATGAGAGATTTTTGACTGCGGCCCCGGATTTCGATTTTAATGTCCTCCGTTTCGAAACTTTCCTGAATGCGGATTTTGGTCTGCGACCCCAGTGTCAGCTGGTCCAGCGTTTGCGCAATTTTTTTTCTTAAAGCGGATAACGTCGGATAGCGCCAGGGAGTGAGGGTTTGAACGATGCGGTCGTATTTTTCATGCGGCGAAAGTTCGGTTGCGGCGAGCAGGGTTTGGATTTCCTCGCGGCGCAATAGCTCGCCGTGAGAGGTATTCTCGATCCGGGCTATTTCCTCCACCAGTTCCAGAAGGTCCCGGCATTTATTGATTCCCGGACGCAAGCTGAAAAAAAGATTTTCCGCCGCATCGCGGCTGGGCGCATCCCATGTGATCAAAGCGGAAAAAACGCGCAGGGGGGCGTTCAATTCGTGCCACAGTTTTTGCAGGGCGGGACTGAAACGCTCGATAGCGGATAAATCCTGATACAATTTTTTACTTCGTTCCAGACCCATGAGCGGCATATACTTGCCAATAATAATATCTTCAGATACGCTCGCGCCCGCAAGTTTATTGAGAATCCGTCCCTTTTCAATATCGCTGAAGGTTCGATGACCCTGGTTTTCGGTCAGGTTGAGCATCAGCATCGTCTCTTCGTCCAGATCGGATGAGGCAAAGAGGGCGGGGATTTCGGCAATCTGCAGCGATTGGCAGGCGTTCACCCGGCGGTGACCGCAGATGATGATCAAACGGTCTCCTGATTTCGTGAGGACCACCGGGTGGATGACACCGATTGCCTGAATGGAAGTGGTCAGGGAATCAGGCACCGGGCCGAGCGAAAAATCCGTCAGAGAATTCTGCGGGTCGAGGGTTTGCAGGGGAATTTGTGCCAGATTATTTAAAGTGATTTGCATAATGAATTTTCAAGGTAGCTCTAATAATTCGCTATTTTTTTGTCAGGCAACCCGCGGACCCTTATTTTATAAGGCCCGCTCCTGGCCGGGAAGCATTTTTGGAGCTGCCTTTAAAAAAGTTTTAAAAAAATTGCAACCGTATTTCTGCGCATTGATTTTGTTTAGCCTGATTGGCTGTTCATTGCAACCGGACCCGGAGGGAATGGTATTGATTCCCGCCGGAGAGTCCACCATGGGCACCGATTTGGTGGACAGTGAGAATCATGCGCTGAGTGTCGGCCTGACCAAGCCGTGGTTCGCCGATGAATTCCCTGAGCACCGAGTGGATACGCCGGCGTTTTATATTGATAAATATGAAGTGACCAATCGTCAATATTATATTTTCTGTCAGGCGACCGACCACAAACCGCCCCGGTTTTGGGGAGGGCCGAAATTTCCAGAGGGCGATGGCGACCTGCCGGTCACGCACGTCAACTTTTTCGATGCCGCCGCCTACGCCGAATGGGCGGGCAAACGCCTTCCCACCGAAGCGGAATGGGAAAAAGCCGCTCGCGGTTCCAGGGGAAATATCTTTCCCTGGGGAAACGAATTCAACTGGGAGGCGGCCAACATCAGCCATTCCCCTAAAAAAAAGATCGGCCACAAATTGCAACCGGTCGGCAGCTTTCCTGAAGGCAGAAGCCCCTATGGGGTTGAAGATATGATCGGCAACGCCTGGGAATGGGTGTGGGATTATTATCTTCCCTACCCGAAAAACGAATACGAATCCCCGGACTACGGCAAAAAATTCATGGTGGTTCGCGGTTTATCCTATATGGGCGTTGGCCATTTTCCGAAAAAGAGCTACAAAAAAGTGGTGGCCCTAAAGGCCCGTGCCTCGTATCGGGAAAAACTCAATCCCTTTGCCAGAAAAAAAGATGTCGGCTTCCGCTGTGCCAAGGACAAGCCTCCCCTGTTTCCTAAAAAAACTGAAAAAAAAGAATAAATCTGATCACCCGTTTTTCTCCCACTGATCCGATTACCACTCCTAAATAATCATCGGAAATATAAAGGACACCTCTAAAAATTAGTTTATTACGGGAAATCGAACATTGCACAAGATTTCTTATATCGGTGGCACGGGCTTTCCAGCCCGTGCGGACAGGCTGGAAAGCCTGTCCCACTAAAACAAAGCCATCTCCTTAAATTAACGATTAGGAACATTAAATTAACGATTAGGAACATTTAGTCTATTTTTAGAGATGCCCTAAAGAAGTATAAATAACAATTTCTTCTTTGGCATGCCGAATTAAAAAGAATATTTTTAACGATTACTTCGGAAGTCCTAACAGGATAAGGCGTATAAGTGCGCCAGTATATATTATCCAATTGAAAACAGAAAGATAAGCCTGTAGGTTTACCCTATCAAATAGATAAAGGGTTTCTATCGCATGATTGCGACGATTGGAAGAATAAAAGGCAGGGATATTATTCTGGTTCTGGGCGGTATTTTGTTGATGGCCGATGCCTTCGGGTTGGATATGGCCATGCCCCTGGACCTGGCCATCGGTGTGCCCTATGCGCTGGTGGTATTACTGGGTCTGTGGTGGCCGGGCCGGGATTATATCTATACGGCGGCACTTGCCGGGTCCGGCTTGTGCCTGCTCGGTTTTTATCTTTCCTTCGCAGGCGGGGAGTTGGGGCCGGCGCTGATCAATCGCAGTTTTGCCCTTCTTACGATCTGGATCGTGGCGGTGCTGTGCCTGTTTCAAAAACAGACACAAAATAAAAAATTGGAACTGCAAAAATTAATTGACCATATTGGGCAAATAGTTTCGGGGGGAAGGGCCCCGCGCGAGGAAGGTTACCTGTTCAAGAATATCCTCGAATCTCTTCTGTCATTCACTGAAAGCCGGTTTGGCGTGATTGGCGAGGTTCTTGAAAATGAAGAAGGACACCCCTGCTTCAAGAAAAAGGCAGGGATGGCGATGGACTTTTTCAGGGATGCGCCAGCCGGCCTGCCCCGTGAAGAACCTTCCCCGGAAATAGAGCCCTACAATTTGACGCCTTTGTTTGACGAAGTGATCCAGTCCGGAAAACCGTTGCTCATGAAATATGTTTCTCCCGCCGTCAGTAAAACTCCGTTGCCCGCCGGGTACGGCCCTATGGATTCGTTTATGGGTCTGCCGTTTTACCATGAGGGGCGAATGCTGGGGGTGGTCGGCCTGGCTAACCGAAGGGGAGGCTATGACAGCCTTTGGGTGGAGTATCTAAAACCGTTTCTTGCGGCGGGTGCCGGCAATATTCATTTGTTCAGAGTCGGCCGGGAACAGCGCGAAACGGAAAATGCCTTGCGGGAAAACAGCGTGAAATTGCAGGAACTGGAAAAGGACGCCGGATTGTTGCAGTCGGCAATTGATAAAAAAAATGCCCGTTTGGCCGATGTCGAGGAAGATCTGCAACGCATTGAGAAAACCTTGCAGGAAAATGAAGATCGTATTCGTTCCTTGCTTGAGGAACGAGATCAAGGGGCAGAAGAATTAAATCGCGTCAAAGAGAATTTGCAACAGGTTCAAGAGGAGCTGATGACCGCGAGGGACACCCTCCGGAATAAAGAAGCGCGGATTGCAAAAGCCGAAGAGGATCGCAATCGGACGGCAGAGGCCCTTTGGGAAAAAGAAGAACGGTTGATGAAAGTCATGGACGATTTCAACCAGCTGGAACAGGATCTGAAGGGGGAAAGCGAAACGGTCACTCGCATTGAGGAAGACTTGCTGCAGGTTCAAGACAAAATACGGGAAAAGGATCATCAGATAAAAGCAATGGAAGACCGGCTTGAAGCCGCCCAGGACCAATTGCGCGAAAAAGAACGACGGCTGGCACAGGTTGCGGATGAAATGTCGCGGGCGAAAAAGGCTGCGGAGGAAAAAGATCGGCGCTTTCTGCAAATGGAATTGGAGAGAAACGATCTGGAAAGCAATTTAAAAGGATACGAAACGCGCTTGTCCGAAGTGGAAAGGGAGTTGGCGCTCACGAAAAAAACCTTGCGCGATAGGGAAGGGCATCTGGAAAGAATAGGAAAGGAAATTAAGAGTGTTCTTGCCAGAAAAGAGCAGGATCTTTTTCCCAAAGAACCTGAGCGCATGAAACCTCGAGAGCGAGTTTTTCAAGAGGTGCGGCAACCCGCGGAGCCGGAAAAAAATGAGGACACAGCCACCCGTCTTCAGGATTTAATATCTCATGAGACCGGGCAGGGAGTTTGTGGTTTGGATTTGCAGGGCAACACAACATTTATTAATCCGGCAGGCGCCAAAATGCTGGGCTACGCCTCAGGGGAACTCATCGGAAAAAATCAGCATGCGACGATTCATCGCTCCCGTGTCGATGGAACTCCTATCCCGCCTGACCAGTGTCATATATGCAATGCTCTGGCAGAAGGCGTTATCAGCCATGTTGTGGACGAGGTTTTCTGGAGAAAAGACGGTTCCTGTTTTCCAGTGGAATATTTAAGTACCCCTATCCTGGAAAATAACCGGCGGGTCGGGGCGGTGGTCACTTTTACGGATATCAGTTGCCGGAAGTCTAATGAAGAATCGCGCGATTCGTTCAGAATCGATTTCGATCGAAAATATACAGAATCCAAGCCAGCGCTGGAAAAAAATTATGGACGATTGGAAAATGAATTTGAGAACGGGAAAAAAGCAGTCCCCAGTGTGGTACATCCCGTCAGTGAAATGGAACCCGGCAACCGGGATCTTCAAGAGTTTGCCGCCATTGCTTCTCACGACCTTCAGGAACCTTTAAGGAAAATCATCAGTTTCGGATCGCGGTTGAAAAAAGATTGCGCCCCCTCCCTGGATGATCGGGGCAAGGACTATCTGGACCGCATGGATCGGGCGGCGCACAAAATGCAGAAATTTATCGGCGACCTGTTGCAATACTCGAAAGTGACCGTTCAAACCCTGCCTTATCAGCGTGTCGATTTAAAGGAAGTGGTAGCCGATGTTTTGCTGGACCTTGAGTCACGGATTGAGGAGAGCCAGGCCAGAGTTAAAATTGATACCCTGCCTGTGATCGAGGCCGACCCGATGCAGATGCATCAGTTGTTTCAAAACCTGATATCCAATGCGCTAAAATTTCATCAGGAGGGGAAGCCTCCCACCGTCAACGTTCGCCATCGGTTGCTGGAAAACGGTTGGCATGAAATTCGCGTGGAAGATCAGGGCATTGGCTTTGACGAGCAATATTTGCAAAGAATATTCAAACCGTTTGAACGTCTTCATGGCAAAATGGAATATGAAGGCACCGGCATGGGGCTTGCCATCTGCCAGAAAATTGTTCACCGGCATGGCGGTGAAATAACCGCAACAAGTTCCTTGCGAAAAGGAACCACGTTTATCATCATCCTGCCCGTATGACAGGCCCTGTAGAGAGACTTACCGCAATCAAAAGGGACTCGCTTTAAATTTTTAGTCATTCCAACCAACAAACTATCTCCTGACCAAATCTTTTACCAGTAAGGTAAAACGAATAATTTCCTGCAGGGTGATTCGGGATAATTTCTCGATTACGTAAATTTCTGTTAACCTTAATGGTTTAGCGTGTCGAAGTGCAATAGTGAGACACTAAAAAAAGGCAGCCCTTAATTTAACCTGAAAAAATGGCAATGATGACTTTTCAAGAAGCACTGAAAAAACAAGTTTTGATTCTCGATGGAGCCATGGGGACCATGGTTCAGGATCTGGGTCTGACCGATGCCGCCTTTGGCGGACCCGACTTCAAGATGCTGACCGATCTGTTGATCTTTTCCCGGCCCGACGACCTTAAAGAAATCCACCTGAAGTACCTTAAAGCCGGCGCCAATATTATAGAGACCGACACGTTTGGTGCATCGCCATTGCGTTTGAAGGAATTTGATTTCTCCAAACTGGACCCTGCCGACATGCAAGCCGTTCCAGAGGAACTGGACTTCAGGCAGTGCGATTATGAGGCCATCACTTATCATCTCAACGTTGCCGGGGCGAAAATTGCCAAACAAGCCGTCGAGACGTACCGACAGCTTCCAGAATATGACGGTCGGCCTCTTTTTGTTGCCGGGTCGATAGGCCCGTCGAATTATGTTTTATCGAGTACCGAGGCCGATCTCAAGAAAGCTGTGTTTGCGCAAATTGTAGACAACAACCGCCGACAGGTCGTGGGGCTCATTGATGGTGGCGCGGATATTTTATTGTTTGAAACCCAGCAGGACATTCTGGAGTTGAAAGCCTCCCTCGTTGGCGCGAAGCGGGCGTTTGCAGAAAAAGGCAGGTCACTGCCGATCATGGCTCAGGTGACGGTGGATCAGTTTTCAAAAATGCAGATTTTCAATACCGACATTCACGCCGCCTATACAGCAGTCGCCGGAATGGGAATCGATGTGTTCGGCATCAACTGCAATGTAGGGCCAGAGCTTATGCGGGATACGGTGGAAAAACTCAGTCGGTTTTGCCAACATCCCATTTCCATCGTTCCCAATGCGGGGCAACCGATTTCCGAGGATGGCAGAACCTGCTACAAATTGGAACCGGAAGCGATGGCGGAAATGATGGCGGCTTTTATCAGCGAATCAGGTGTCGCCATCGTCGGCGGTTGCTGTGGCACTCGGCCCGATCATATCGCGGCTTTAAGAAAACGCATTCAGGGCGTTGAACGCAAGAGCCGTCAACCCGATCGCACAGTTTATGTTTCCGGTCCGCAGGAAGCGATCCCCCTCGACAGCTCCCAGGGGCTCATCCGCATTGGCGAACGTCTCAACGTGCGGGGCAGTCAGGTGATTCGTGAGGCGGTGGAATCCGAGGGCGGGATCAACATGGCGCCTTTGGAGGAAATCGTTCGCGAGCAGGTCAAGGATCTGGGCATCGAGGTCATCGATGTGTGCATGGACAGCAATATTGTCGAAACGGAAAAAGTTTTGCCGGAGGTGATCCATCACCTCACCAGTGATTTTCAGGGAGCCATGTGTCTCGACTCGTTTTCCGTGGAAGCCCTGCAGGAAGCGATCGAGGTTTATCCAGGGCGGCCCATCATCAATTCCATCAGTCTGGAAGAATACAGCAAGGGGCAGAGCAAGCTGGAAGCGGTGCTGTCTCTCACCGCAGAGCATCACCCGGTTTACGTCGCTTTAGTCAATGGCCCTGAAGGACCGGGGCAGACGGCGGATGAAAAATTCGACCTGGCCTTGGAAATTGTCAATCAGGCGAAAGAAAAGTTTGGCGTGACGCCGGACCAGCTTTTGATCGACGTGAATGCTTACCCGATAGGCAGTGAATCGGTGGAGGGGTTGAACTTTTGCGCAGAAACCTTGAAATGTCTGCCGCGCATCAAGGCGATTCATCCCGACCTGAAAACCAGCATCGGGGTGGGCAACCTGACCAACGGCCTGGCACAAAAACCGTATATGCGCAAGGTGCTCACCAGCGTGTTTTTGGATGAGGCGCAAAAGGCCGGATTGGACTGCGCCATTCTCAATCCCAACCACTACGTTCCTCTGGAAAGCCTCACTCAGCACGATGTGGACCTGGCAAAAAAAGTCATCCTGCATCGGGACATGGATGCCTTTGAAGAACTGGAGCGGATCGCACTGACCAAAAAAACCGGCACGGTGCAAAAGAAAATCGATTATGACGATCTTTCTCTGGAAGACCGGATCTGTCAGAAAATCCGAGACGGGTTCAAACAGAAAGAACAAGGGTCGCTGGAAAAAGATGGCGGCCATTTCGAATATCATGACCGGATCGTTCTGGAAGTCGTTCAAATTGTCGATAAACATGAGCCGCTCGAATTTATCAGCGGTTATCTCATGAAAACCATGCGTGAGTTGGGGGATGCTTTCGGGCGCGGGGAAGTCAGCTTGCCGCATCTGTTAAAAAGCGCCGACGTGATGCGCAATGTCATGACGTTTCTGGAACGGTATATGCGCATGAAAACCGGCGTCCCCGAAGGTGAGGCTCTGGAGTATAAGGGAGTGGTGGTCTTGGGCACGGTGTATCAGGATGTGCACAGCATCGGCAAGGATCTGGCCAAGACCTTGCTGGAAAACTATGGCTACCGGGTCATCGACCTTGGAGTGCAGGTTCCCCTGGAGCATTTCATTGAGACTGCCGAGAAAGAGAAAGCCGATGCCATTGGCATGAGTGCGCTGTTGGTGCAAACCTCGAACCATATGATCACCGTCGCCCGCATGTTGAAGAATGCGGGTCGCAATTTCCCCATTCTTATCGGCGGGGCTCCGGTCAACCGCCGCCATGCCGGTTTCGTGGCCATGCACGGGCAGGCGGATACCGATGTCATTCTCGATAATGTTTTCTATTGTGAGAGCGGCATGGATGGAGTCAATGTCATGAATGTTCTGCAAGACAAGGGCAACCGGGTCAGCCTGCTTGAGGAAAACCGCGAGAAGCTTATTATTGAGTATCGACGGGCCAAAGGTCTGCAAGAGGTTCACGATAAATTGCTGGAAACGTTGCCGCGCCGCAAGGTGAGTTTTAAGAAGCATGATGTCGCCTGTAATGAGTATGGTATCCATCTGGCTGAGTTCAAACTGAGCAAGTTGAGCCAGAGTCTGGATGAAAAGAGCTTGTTTTCTCTCAACTGGAAATTTGGCAAAAAATCCTCCTGGGAGCAGAAGGGGGTCACCTCAGAGCATCTCAAGGCGTTGAAAGAGGAATGGATTGAAAAGTCGGAAACCAATCAGTGGATCAAGCCACGCGCCCGGTTCGCCCTGCTTCCGGCTCAATCGGAGGGGGATGATGTGATCATCTGGGACCCGAAGGATCTGCAAAAAGAGATTGCCAGGGTGCACTTCACTCCTTGTGTCGGCAAGGGCAGGAAAGATCAATTTTCCATTGCCCAGTATTTTCAGCCAAAATCATCGGGGCAGATGGATTTGATTGGGTTGCAAATCACCACTTCTGGTTCGCAAGTGGACCCCGTCATCGAAGAGTTCAAAAGAAAACATGATTCCGAATCGGCTCTTTATCTGCAAGGGATGTGTGACCGAATCGTGGAGGACCTGGCCGAATACATTCACAATCTTCTGCGCGTGCGGTTGGGCCAGAAAAAGGGTAAGGACGGACAGAGGTACAGTCCGGGATATCCTGCGATTGTGAATCTGGTCAACAACCGGGTCATTTGGGAAGTTCTGAAGGCAGAAGACATCGGTGTGGCTTTGACCGGGTCCAATGAATTTGATCCCCCCGGCACCACGGCCGCCGTGGTGTGTTTTCATAAAGAGGCCGGGTATTCCTGATAAAGATTTCCAATTGTAAATCTTTTCAGGATTTTGCTTATCGCCTGCCTCTTGAAGCAACTTTTGCCAAACCTGGTAAACAGTCGCAGTTTTTTCTCACCTCAGTCCGCCACTCTGACGGGCTCTCTCTTCCTGAAGAGCCCACATTTATCCAAAGCGCTCATAAAAAAACAGGTGGGTCTGTCGTCCAAGTTAAGTTTTTCGAGATGTCTGTGCAATACCTGGATTTTTTTCGGGGTTTTTGGTCAGGGCGCACAGTCATTGTTTTGACAGGTAGCCAGGATTTGACGTTAAAAATTCCCCACTTACTTTCTCGATTTCGTCAGTGAAATTTTTTTTCAGAGAAAATTTTGGTTTTTTTTTAGGTTTGTAAAAAAGCCATCAAGGGTGGTTTTCTCAATAGTTTTTTATTCATGAAGATCGTTGGAAAAACAGGCCGATTTTCATCGAAAACAGAGCCTGAAAATGACAGAACCGGATACGGGGTCTGTGCGAAAAAAGTTATCGGCCGACGCTTGAAGGATTCCGGCCCTATTTTCCGATTTCTGTTATGGGGGCGATATGTTGAAACCATAAAGGTTATAAGGGGTTAAGGCAACTGGAACGGGGAGAAATAAATCCTTGTATAATTGGCTCCTTTTGCTAAACTAATAGAGGTATCAAACAAAAAAACAGAGTGCTTCACCAGTCCGGAACGAACCCTCCCGACCTACCCAAGCACAGTCCCGCAAAATTTTTAAACGAGGTGGTTGAATCATGTTCAAACGATTCACAGAAAGAGCCCGTAGGGTCATAATCCTTGCACGTGAAGAAGCTGAACTCTACCGTCATGAATATCTTGGAACGGAACACATATTGCAAGGTGTTGTGAAAGATGGCGGCGGCATTGCGGTAGCCATTATGCAAAAGTCGGGAGCGGATCTCAGGGAGCTTAGAAAAGAACTTGAGAAAAATCTTCCCCGTAGTTCCAACTCCTTGATCATCGGAGATATTCCTTTCACATCGCGGGCAAAGAAAGTTTTGGAATTTGCGGTGGAGGAAGCCAGATCCCTGAATCATAACTATATCGGGACCGAGCATCTACTTCTGGGGTTGCTTAAGGAAAAGGAGGGGGTTGCTTGCAGGGTTCTTAATAGTTTTGGGATGTTTTTCGATGATGTGAAGGAGAAGATCGCTGAAATGTTCAAGGAGCCTACAGAAAGCTCCAGAGAAGTCGGTAAGACCCCGACCTTGGATGAGTTCAGCCGTGATCTCACGAAGATGGCGATTGATGGAAAGCTGGACCCCATCATAGGCCGTTTCAAGGAAATTGAGCGGGTGATTCAGATTCTGAGTCGGCGCACAAAAAACAATCCGGTTTTGATTGGCGAGCCGGGAGTGGGCAAAACGGCCATTGTCGAAGGGTTGGCTCAGATGGTGGTGGAAAAGGAAGTTCCCGATACATTGTTTAACAAGAGAGTTGTTTCTCTGGACCTGGGTTCGTTGATTGCGGGGACGAAATACCGGGGGCAGTTTGAAGCGCGTCTCAAGGGAATCATGAAAGAAATTATGCAGAATGAAAATATCATTCTTTTTATCGACGAGTTGCATACCTTGGTTGGCGCTGGTGCCGCTGAGGGGTCGGTGGATGCCTCCAATATGTTGAAACCCGCTTTATCGCGCGGGGAAGTTCAGTGTATAGGCGCAACGACTTTGGAAGAATACCGGAAATACATTGAGAAAAACGGAGCGCTGGAGCGACGCTTCCAGCCCGTCGTGGTGAATCCGCCGTCGGTTGAGGAAACCATTGAGATCATCAAGGGTTTGAAAGTGCCTTACGAAATGCATCACAAAGCCAAAATTACCGACGAGGCCATCGTCACGGCGGTGCGATTCGCGGACAGGTATATCAGTGATCGATTTTTGCCCGATAAGGCGATCGATGTGATCGATGAAGCGGGGTCCCGCGTGCGCCTCAGAAAAGTGACCCAGTCGCCGGAGATGCGTCAGATTCAACGGGATATTGACTCTCTGATTCGGGAAAAGAAAACTTGTATTGAGGGTCAGGAATTCGAGAAGGCTGTGGATCTGCGTGACAAGGAAGAGAAGCTTCGGGAAACGCTTGAAAAGGAAAGAGAGCGATGGGAAGGCGACCAGGACTTGAGCGAACCCTCCATCACGGAAGAAGATATCGCCGCTGTGGTTTCAAGCATGACAGGGGTTCCGCTTTCCCGGATTGAGGAAAAAGAAAGTGAGCGTCTGCTCAATATGGAAGAAGAATTGTCTTCCAAGGTTGTCGGGCAGAGCGAGGCGGTCAAGGTGGTCACCAAAGCGATTCGCCGTTCCCGATCTGGACTGAAGGATTTGCGTCGGCCGATCGGCACCTTTCTCTTTCTTGGGCCGACAGGGGTGGGGAAAACAGAGCTGGCGAATGTCCTCGCCGAGTTTTTGTTTGGTAATAGGGATTCCCTGATACGCCTGGACATGTCGGAGTATATGGAGAAGTTTAATGTTTCCCGTTTGACGGGTGCTCCTCCCGGTTATGTGGGTTATGAAGAAGGTGGGCAGTTGACGGAAAAAGTACGGAGAAAACCCTACTCCGTAATACTGTTCGATGAAATCGAAAAAGCCAATCCTGATGTGTTTCATCTTTTGTTGCAGATCATGGATGATGGCCGGTTGACGGACAGTTATGGGCGGGTGATTGACTTTAAGAACACCGTGATCATTATGACCTCCAATATCAGTTCCAGAAGCCTGGATAAAGGCACTACCTTAGGGTTTCACAAGGACAATGCTGAGTTGAATTATGAAAAGATGCAAAAGGAAATCAAGCAGGATTTAAAGAGAACGTTTAACCCTGAGTTTTTAAATCGGATCAGCGAGATGGTGGTGTTCCGTCCCTTGGACTTGGAACATATTGTGGAAATTCTGGACGTTCAGTTGAAGCTGGTCAATGAACAGCTCATTCAGCAAGGCCTCACCATGGAAATGAGTATGGAGGCCAAGAGATGGCTTGCTGAAAAAGGTTACGATAAAACCTTTGGCGCCCGTCCGTTGCAACGTGCCATTCAAAAATATCTTGAAGACCGGCTTTCAGATGAAATGTTGAAGGGTCGGTTCAAGAGTGGCGGGCATATCAAGGTTGGTTTGCGGGGTGATGAGCTTGTGTTCACCGAAAAATCCGCCGGGGCTCTAAATGCTTGTTGAGGCGTATTAGAATCCCGCTGGGAATTTAAATTTAATTTCAGCGGTTATGGATCCATTCATTGAAAAGTATTAAGCTTTCTTGCCTTAAACTGATTGAAAGCTTAATACTTTTTTTTGGCCAAAATTGCCTGCGTTAAAACTTCCGATTAATCAAGGAATTTGAGAATATTTTAAAGAAATGACGAAAGTCTCCAGGTTTTTTCTATCCATTTTAGTCGTTCAGTTTTTTCTCCTTTTCCCTGCGTTGGGTTTTGCCCAGGAAGGAGAGATCGTTCAATCCTTGAGCATCCAGGGAAACAAACGGGTCGATGATTCGACGGTTCTCTATTATATCAAGACAGAAATTGGTAAACCCCTCTCTCGCCAGCAAATCCGCAAAGACATCGAACAAATTTACGACCTGGGTCAATTTAAAGACATTCAGGTGGATACGCAAAGCGTGCCGGGTGGGTTGAATGTCATCTTTAAGGTGGTGGAGATCGCATCCATTGGTGATTTAAGAATAGTTGGCAATAAAATAATAGACTCGGAAGATATCCAGGAAAAGATAGGATTGCGCCGTGGGGCTGTTTTTCACGATCAGCAAGTTGCTGAAAGTATTGAAATGATAGAAAATCTCTATCACGCGAAGGGTTATTTTTTTGTTGAATCCAAGATCGAAACCGAATTGACTCCTGAAAATCTGGTTGAAGTCACGATCCACATCAAGGAAGGCGGGAAAGTAAGTGTTGAGAAAATCAGGTTTTCCGGTAACAAAGCCTTTGCAGATAAAGAGCTCCGCAAGCAAATGGAGAGTAAGGAGAAAACCTGGTATTCCTGGCTGGATGAATCGGGAGTCTACCAAAAAGATATCCTGAAACTGGACTTGTTTCGAATCGAAGCTTTCTATCAGGACCGTGGTTTTGTCAGGGTGAGTGTGTTGGAGCCCAAAATCGATGTCAATAAAAAAGACCAGGCAATCTATATAACCATCCCGGTGGTGGAAGGGGTCCGGTATAAGGTCGGAAGCATCGACATTAAAGGGGACGGTACTTTTACCGATGAAGAACTTCTGGGAGCGGTTCAGTCTAAAAAAGACGAGTGGTACAACGTATCAAGGCTTCGTGAAGACGTTTTAAAAATTTCCGATCTTTATTCTACCCAGGGTTACGCTTATGCGGATGTCAACCCGGTTACCAAAATCGATGATGATAAAAAAACGGTGAGCCTTGGCATAGAAATTGCGAAAGGTAAAAAGGTTTACGTCGGTAAAATTAATATTCAGGGGAATGTAAGTTCGCGGGATAATGTACTACGCAGGGAATTTCGTTTGCGGGAAGGCGATTTGTTCGACAGCGAAAAGCTGAGACGCACCAAGCAGAGGCTCAATAATACCCAGTTTTTTGAAGATGTTAAGATAGACACGGGTCGTGGCGAAAAGCCCGATTTGATCGATGTTACCACGACAGTGACCGAGCGTCCCACAGGGTCAATTTCAGTGGGTGCCGGCTTCAGTTCTGTTGAAAAAGTGATTTTTACAGGGTCCGTTTCGCAGAACAATCTGTTCGGCAGAGGGCAGAGTCTTGTTTTTTCTACCAGTTTGTCCGCTATACGGAGTGATTTTAATTTGGCCTTTACGGAACCCCGGATATTTGATACGGACATTCTAGGGGGAGTCGATCTTTTTAATAGAAAAACAAACTTTTTCAGCTTTTCATCCAGAAGCCAGGGGGGCGGGTTGCGCCTGGGGAAATCCCTCACAGAGTATGACTGGGTTGGGTTGAATTATCGTTTTGAAAATGTAGAGGTTTCAGATGTTAATCCTGGCGATGAGACGGCATTTCTAAAAAATGAAATCCGGACCACCAGCCGCATAGTTCCAAGCTATGTGCGCGATACACGGGATGACTTTTTAAATCCTTCCAAGGGTATGAAGCATGTGTTACGATTTGAATTCGCCGGCGGGCCGCTTGGTGGTTCCGATTTCGTAAAATCCGGGTATGAATTTACCATCTACCGCCCAATTATTGGGAAGTTGGTGGGCGCCATTCATGCTGAGTTAAATTATGCTGAAGATTATAATGGCGACACTTTGCCCGCATTTGAGCGCTATTTTATGGGAGGTCCCAACAGCCTGAGAGGGTTCAATATACGGGATGTGGGCCCTAAGAATGCTACAGGGGATCCCATTGGCGGAACGCAATCCCTGCTATTCAATGCAGAACTGCAGTTTCCCTTCTCAAAGTCCTTTCGCGGGTTTGCGTTTTATGACCGGGGCAATGTTTATGGAAACGGTACCAATATCTCCACAACTGCGGAAAATATCAACCTGGTGGAAATGCGGCACAGCGTTGGTGTGGGATTGCGTTTTCTCAGCCCGTTTGGTCCCGTTGGTTTTGCTTATGGATTCAAGCTCGACCAAAAAGACGGAGAGGATTTGACGGCATTTCACTTCACGGCCGGCAGCGCTTTTTAGTTTATTACAATTTAAGCATTTTAATTTTGAGAGGGATAATCTTCATGCAGCACGAACTGACTCGGTCCATCACAAAACTTGGTCGCCTCTTGTCAATCACAGTATTGGCATGGGCGTTAACGGTTAGTATGGCTACAGCCGCCTCCACACCCAAATTTGGTTTCATTGATGTCCAGAAAGCCATTTCCAGCACTAAAGACTGGAAAAATGGGTTTGCCGCTTTCAAAGCCAGCTTTCAAAAGCAAAAAAGCGTGATATCTCAAAAAGAAGAAAAAATAAAAAAGATGCTTGAGGATCTGAATAAGCAGAGCTTTGTGCTGGACCCAACACTTAAGAAGCAAAAAGAAGATGATTTTAGAAAAGAAAAAGTTGCATTCGAGCGTTACGTAGAAGACCAGAACAACGAGTTTGGTAAAAAAGAAAAGGAAATGACTCAAAAATTATTATTGCAAATGATAGAGATTGTCCAGGCAGTGGGTAAGGATCGTAACTATTCTATGATTTTAGAGAAAAAATCAGTCCTTTATCTCGATGAAGGAAACGATATTACCGATTTGGCTGTAAAAGCTTACGACCTTAAGTATAAATAAGATCTCAGGTGGGAAACTGGTTTTGTGGATGACAGATTCAGGCTCAAGTAAAAAAGCCGGGGAGGTTCTCCCGCCGACCCTAAAGTTGTCATCTTAAAATGCTATTTATTTTTAAAACAAATTACTGCCATGATGGACATTAATGAAATCAAGCGAGTCATTCCTCACCGCTATCCATTTTTGATGGTCGATCGAGTGACCGAATGTGACATGGAGTCCCGGATCGTAGGGATCAAAAACGTGACCGCCGACGAACCGTTTTTTCAAGGACATTTCCCCGAATTCCCGGTGATGCCGGGCGTGTTGATCATTGAGGCGCTGGCCCAGGTTGCGTGTATTCTGGCCTTAAAAATTCTTAAGAAAGAAGGTAGCCCTTCTGTTTTTTTTACTGGAATTGACGCCGCCAAATTTCGCAAGCCGGTGGTGCCGGGGGATCAGTTACGGCTTGAGTTGAACAAGATAAAACAGAGAGGAACCCTGTTTCGGTTTCAGGCTGAAGCCTATGTCGGCGATGCACTGGTTACTGAGTGTACTTTGCAGGCAATGCTTGGAAAATAAAATCCGAAGTACCATCCTTCGAAGGTTGTTTATTACCCATCCCGTCCCCGCCTGTGGTTCCGGTGGACCTGTACTTCTTCGCCAAAGTGAAACCTTTCAGGGTTGTTTAAGATGACAATTCATAAGAGCGCCCAGATCGATTCGAGTGTGGTCCTGGGGGAAAATGTTTCCATCGGACCCCATTCAATTCTTGAACCCAATGTGACCGTCGGCGATAATACGGAAATTGGTTCTCACGTCCTGATCTGCCCCAATACCGTGATTGGTAGCGGTTGCCGAATTTTTCATGGAGCGGCTATCGGAGGCGAGCCTCAGATCGTTAATTTTAAGGATGTGTCATCCTCCGTCGAAATCGGAGATGGCACGGTCATCCGGGAATACGTGACCATTCACCGGGGGGCCAAGGAATCCCAGAAAACGAAAATTGGCAATCATTGTCTGCTGATGAACTATGTGCACATCGCCCATGATTGTGAGATTGGCGATCACGTCATCATCGTGAATTATACCGGGCTATCAGGACATGTGCTGGTGGAAGACCATGCGTTTGTTTCCGGCCAGGTAGGTGTGCATCAATTTGTTCGCATCGGAAAGTTTGCGATGGTGGGGGGGAAAGCGGCCATCACCCAAGATATTCTTCCCTTTTCGCTTGTCGAAGGCGCTCCGGCTCGATTGGTCAGTACCAATTCGATTGGTTTGCGGCGGAAAAATTTCAAACCCCCGGTTCGTGCCGCCTTAAAAAATGCTATGAAATTATTACTGGACCCCGAACTCAACACATCACAGGCTATTGAGAAAATAGAAGAGGAAATTGGAATGGGGGACGAAATCCGATATCTTATCGACTTCATTAAACAATCATCACGAGGGATTACGAAATAATGGGTCAGGTGAAAGCAGGTGTCATTGGCGTGGGTAAGATGGGGGAATACCATGTCGGGGTCTTATCGGAAATGAGCGAGGTTTCCCTTGTCGGGGTGGCGGATATTGATGAGGGGCGAGCCCGCACCGTCGCCAAAAATTATTCCTGTTCTTATTTTTCCGATTACCGGGATATCTTTAAAGAGGTGGATGTTGTTGTCATCGCTGTTCCAACCTCATTACACTATTCTGTCGGTAAGGATTTTCTCAATGCCGGTATTCACGTTTTGTTGGAGAAGCCCTGCTCCGACAATTTAGATCAGGCCAGAG
Organism: Nitrospinota bacterium; assembly: GCA_027619975.1. NCBI lineage: Bacteria > Pseudomonadati > Nitrospinota > Nitrospinota bacterium. The sequence goes on along the minus strand of JAQCGX010000020.1, from coordinate 6,887 downwards.
AGCTGTTTGATATCGCTTCCCGCAAAAAATTGACACTTCACATTGGCCATATAGAGCGGTTCAATGGCGCGGTTCAGGAACTCCATAAAATTGTGTCCCAACCAATTTTTGTGGAATGCAAGCGCATGAGTTCCTACAATGAACGCATCAAGGATGATGGGGTGGTTCTGGATGTTATGATCCATGATATCGATATTGTCCTGAATCTAATCAAGTCCAAAGTTGTGAATATCCATGTGCTTGGAACTTCCGTGTTTTCCAGGAAAGATGATCTTGTAAGTGTGCAACTGGGATTCGAAAATGGTTGCATTGCCAACATTGTCGCGAGCCGCGCTTCACAAAATAAAGAAAGAACCCTTTCCGTCACCCAGAAAGATTCCTATGTTCTTTTGGACTACACCGATCAGGAAATATATATTCATCGACAGTCTTCTTCCGAGCATAAACTCAGTAAAGGGTCCCTCATGTACAAACAGGAGTCCCTGGTGGAACGCATTTTTGTTCACAAGGAAAATCCTCTCAAGCTGGAGCTTCAGCATTTCATCGACTGCGCTAAAAACGGAAGTCCGCGAAAAGTAGCCGTCGATAATGAACTGTACTCTTTGGAGATTGCCTTGAACATTCTTTCTAAGTACAACCAGCTTGGAAACACCCCTGGTGCATGAACGAAACCCAACCTTCCCGGATTGGCCTCATTGCCGGTGCGGGTGAGATCCCCATCTATTTTGCGCGTAAGGCATCGAAAAATGGTGTCCGTATCGTATCCATTGGGTTTACAGATGAAATCCATACCCGACTGGCCCCCTTTGCCGAGAAGTCCTATTCCATAGGAGTCGGCAAAACCTCAAAGATATTTAAAACCCTGAAAGACGAAAACATCCGGGAAGTTATGATCCTCGGAAAAGTGGACAAGAGCGTTATTTTTCGTCTCCAGATGTTTGACATGCGGACGCTAAAATTCCTGAAAAACCTGAAGAACAAGGAAGACAAAACCCTCATGCTTGGGGTGATCGAAGAAATGGAGAAAGAAGGATTCCAGGTTTTGGATCAACGTGAGTTCTTAAGAGAAATTTTTCCTCCTCAAGGAGTCTTATCCCGTCGTCAACCCTCCAAAAGCGAAATAGAGGATATCGAGTTTGGGTTGCCGATTGCAAAAAAACTGGCGGATATGGAAATTGGACAAACCCTGATCGTTTGCAATAAAACGGTCATCGCTGTGGAAGCGATTGAGGGAACGGATCGTGCCATTGAAAGAGGATGTGCCCTGGCCAGGGGAAACGCTGTTGCCATCAAGGTCAGCCGAACCGATCAGGATTACCGTTTCGACAGTCCGGGAGTGGGGCCTCAAACCATTGAGGGACTTGTCAAGGGCGGAGCCAGGGTTCTGGCGCTGGAGGCGGAACGAGTGATGCTGGTCGATCAGGCAAGAGTTGTGGAAATGGCCGACCAGGCGGGATTGTCCGTGGTTTGCGTGTGATGTTCGGCTCTTGCTCTCTTTTAATTCCATTTAACATGAATAAGGGCGCCTCAAAAAATTCGACTTGAACTATGAATCAACTTCTTGGAATAAGAGGTTGGTGATTGCAAAAGCCAAAAAGTGTCATTTTTTTGAGAGCCACATTATTAAATGCCCAAAAAATCATTGCGTATCCTTATTGTTGCCGGGGAAGCTTCCGGTGACCTGCATGGAAGCCACTTGGTGGAAGCCATAAAATCTTTTCACCCCAAGTGCCGGTTTTTTGGTGTGGGCGGTAAGAAGATGCGTGCGGAAGGTGTGGAAACTTTTTTCGATATCGAAAGAATGGGGGCGATCGGAGCCATAGAAATTCTCGGAGAACTGCCGCTTTATATAAAAGTTTACCGTACGCTTGCCGCCGAAATATCTTCAGGGAAATATGACGCCGCCATCCTCATTGATTATCCCACCTTGAATCTCATGCTGGCAAAATTGTGTGAACGGGCAAAGGTTCCTGTATTTTATTTTATCAGTCCGCAAATCTGGGCCTGGCGTAAAGGCCGGATCAAACAAATTCGTGAGACGGTCAGCCGAATGTTTGTGGTGCTTCCATTTGAAGAGCGCATGTACCTGGAAGCGGGAGTGGATGCCGAGTTTTTAGGCCACCCCTTTGCCGACAAGGTGCATCCTTCCATGGACACAGAGGATGCCTGTGCAGAATTTAATTTGGACTCCCGCCAAAAAATCATTGGTTTGCTTCCGGGCAGTCGGAAAAATGAAATCCAATCCCTGTTGGATGTCATGCTTGAGGCGGCGGAAAAAATTCAAAATGAATTGGGAAACTGTCAGTTTGTCCTTCCCATTGCGGACTCCATTGATCCTGAAATCATTAAGCGGAAGTTAAAAGGGAATCCCTTGAACATTCGTCTCGTTACGGGAAAAACCTATGATGTCATGAATTGTTGCGACTTTCTCATCATCGCCTCCGGGTCCGCCACTCTGGAAGCGGGAATATTGGGATGCCCCATGGTGATCATTTATAAACTCAACCCCGTCACTTACTTTTTGGCCAGAATCCTCATAGATACGGAGATGATAGGGCTGGTCAATATTGTCGCCGGAGAAAAGGTGGTTCCAGAATTGATACAAGGGCAGGCGACTGCCGAAAACATCAAACAGGAAGCCATGGCACTTCTTAAAAATCCTGAGCGGTTGGAAGCTATGCGATCACGTCTGTTAAAAATCCGCGAATCTCTCGGAGAACCAGGGGTGATGAACCGAGTGGCCGAAAGTATTTGCCAATACCTCGATGAGCCTTCAGGACATGAAAAAATTTCTCAATAATTATTTGATTCCCTACCTTTTATTTGTCATTTTCCGTATTTGGTGTCTCACACTGCGGTTGCACCACAAAAATCCAGAGGGGGAAGCGTATATCCGCCGGCTTTCCGGACGGTTTATCATTACCCTGTGGCATGGCCGGATTTTCTATATTTTTTATCATATTCGTAAAATACCCGATTTGTACCTGTTGATCAGCCCCAGCCAGGATGGAGATATTTTAGCCCGTCTTGCCCAGTTGATGGGGTATGCGGTCATTCGCGGGTCTTCCTTTAAAAAGGCGGTTCCGTCTGCCCGATCCCTGATCAAGGTGCTGAGGCGGGAGGGAAGGATTGCCATCATTGCCGACGGGTCGCGCGGACCCCGTTGCAAGGTGCAACCGGGGATTTTGCAAATAGCCGGTATGACTGAAACCCCGGTGGTTCCCTTGACTTTTTCGGGCAAACACAAATTAGTTTTAAACAGTTGGGACCGGTTTATCCTGCCTCTGCCTTTTACCCGCTGCGCCGTGAATGTTGGCAACCCCATGCACCTCACCCGCCAAATTGTCGAAGACTCCCTTCAGGAAAAACAGATGGAACTGGAAAATGGCCTGAATCAGTTAACTCTGGATTGTGATTAGTTGATCCGGGAAAAGCCTCATTTTGTATCATTTTTTTCGAGTAATTGATTAAAAACCGGGCAATTCTAGCAATTGAAATTGCTCGGTCAATGGGGTATAGTTTTAATTATTTTTAAACCCTTTGGAAATTAGTTACTTAGAGTTCCCCCCCTGACTCTATGACTTTCCTTTTTGTTGGCATGAGAATTGAATGTCATTTTATTAGGGGAATAATTGCCTGTGAACCAAATATCTTCATGGGCTATAAAGTCAGGTGATAAAAAAATTATTCGAGCAATTCAGCGTGCTCTGGTAACCCATTGGAGTGTTGGGCGCGTTTAAAAGGGGCATGGGAATTGTATAGCCCAGGCCGGATATTCGAATCTGGGGTGTAAAAAAGGGGATAAAATTTATGAAGAAGGTTGAGGCGATTATCAAGCCGTTCAAATTGGACGAAGTGAAAGATAAATTAAATGAGATCGGGGTCAAAGGCATCACGGTCAGCGAAGTGAAGGGATTTGGCCGCCAAAAAGGGCACACCGAATTGTACCGGGGCGCGGAATATGTCGTTGATTTTCTTCCCAAAATCAAGTTGGAGATCATCATCAGCGATGGTCAGGTGGAAGATGTAATCAATACTATTATGTCTGCGGCCCAAACGGGAAGAATTGGCGACGGCAAGATCTTTGTTACCGACCTGGTGGATACCATCCGTATTCGCACTGGTGAGAGGGGCGAAGAGGCGATTTAAAAGCAACTCTTGCCGTCAGTGGAAAAATACGGTATTTTCCTTTGCACCCTAAATATATACCCCAATCAGTCTGAACCGGTTTCGTATTACGAACCCCAATGAGGGAGAGGCCGGGGGAGATTTTTGCCGATGATGAATGAATTGGTTTTTATAAAACTATTTTGTAACAGGAGCGTTCGATGACCCCGAAGGAAGCGGTTGATTTGGCAAAAAAAAATGATGCCCGAATTGTGGACATGAAGTTCATAGACCTTTTGGGCACGTGGCAGCACTTTTCGGTTCCTATCAGTGAATTGGAGGAACATCTGTTTGAAGAAGGGCTGGGGTTTGACGGTTCCAGTGTGCGTGGATGGCAGGCGATCAATGCCAGCGACATGCTCGTCATCCCTGACTCCACAACGGCGGTCATGGACCCCTTCATGGAAATTCCTACAATCAGTATGCTTTGCAACATCGTTGACCCGATAACCAAAGAAAAATATACCCGAGATCCCAGGAATATCGCGCAAAAGGCCGAGGCGTATCTGAAGTCTACGGGCATTGGCGATACGGCTTACTTCGGCCCGGAAGCGGAGTTTTTTATTTTTGATGATGTGCGTTATGACCTTGCTTCCAACCACTCGTTTTATCAAGTGGACTCTGAAGAAGGGACCTGGAACACGGGCAGCGATGATGGCCCCAACCTGGGGCACAAGCCGCGTCATAAGGAAGGCTATTTCCCTGTGTCCCCTGTAGACACCTTTCAGGATATGCGCTCTGAAATGATGCTGTTGATGGAAGATGTGGGGATGGGTATGGAATGCCACCATCATGAAGTGGCCACCGGCGGACAGAACGAACTCGCCATGAAGTTTTCATCTCTGGTCAAGACCGCGGACAATCTGCAATGGTATAAATACATTGTCAAGAATGTTGCTAAAAGACACGGTAAAACGGCAACCTTCATGCCAAAGCCTCTGTATGGTGATAATGGATCGGGCATGCACGTCCATCAGAGTGTATGGAAAGATGGCAAGCCGCTTTTTGCAGGCAACGGTTATGCCGGTTTCAGTGAATTGGGTCTCCACTATATTGGCGGCATCCTGAAACATGCACGCGCCATTTGTGCTATTACAGGGCCAACCATCAATTCTTACAAACGGTTGGTGCCTGGGTTTGAAGCTCCCGTGAACCTGGCTTATTCCAGTCGCAACCGGAGCGCGGCCTGCCGCATTCCCATGTATTCCCCAAGCCCGAAGGCCAAGCGTGTTGAGGTTCGCTTTCCGGACCCTTCCTGCAACGGGTATCTGGCCTTTGCGGCCATGCTGATGGCGGGATTGGACGGCATTGAAAATAAAATCGACCCCGGTGAACCGCTGGACAAGGATATCTATGCTTTGGGGCCGGAAGAGCTGGCGGGAATGCCCACCCTTCCCCATTCACTGGATGAAGCGTTGGCCGCTTTGGAAGAGGATCATGACTTTCTCCTGAAAGGTGACGTTTTCACTCAGGATGTGATCGACCAGTGGATCGATTACAAAAGGGAAAAGGAGATCACTCCGATGAGACTGCGTCCGCATCCTTTGGAATTCCATTTGTACTACGACTGTTAAGCAAAGTAGTGATTCAGGGTTAATCATTAGGCCCCTTGGGTAATTCCCAAGGGGCTTTTTTTTATTCAGGTTATAATCCTGCTGGCCAGGAAAAGTGTTTTTGCCGGTTGGTATTAGCATTGGCTTTATGGGTGCAAAATTGTGGGAATAAAAATAATTCAGATCGACGCTTTTACCTCGGAACCTTTTAAAGGCAATCCCGCTGCCGTTTGTATTTTAGATACGCCTGGAGATGCGGCCTGGATGCAAAATATTGCCAGAGAGATGAATCTATCGGAAACCGCTTTTATCGTTCCAAAACCCAACGCTTTTGATTTGCGCTGGTTCACGCCAACGACGGAGGTGGATCTTTGCGGCCATGCGACGCTGGCCAGCGCCCATGCGCTATGGGAAGAGAGTGTCCTGCAAACGGATCAACCCGCTCATTTCAATACCCGCAGTGGACTCCTGACGGCGCACCGCCGGGGTCAATGGATCGAATTGGATTTTCCCGCAAATACGGTTGAAAACATTCCGCCTCCTGAAGGCTTGATGGCGGCGTTGGGTGTGAACGCAAAATTCACCGGCTGGGATGGAACAGATTATCTGGTTGAGGTGGCATCCGAATCTATGGTTTGCACCTTGAAACCGGATTTAAAGGCGCTCAAAGCTTTTCCGGTCAGGGGAGTCATTGTGACCAGTCGGTCGGCTTCAGAAAAATATGATTTTGTCTCCCGGTTTTTCGCGCCTGGGGCGGGAATTGATGAAGACCCGGTGACCGGATCGGCGCATTGTAGTTTAGGGCCCTATTGGGCAGATCAGCTTGGCAAACAGAAATTGTTTGGGTACCAGGCTTCCACCAGGGGCGGTTTTGTGCGGGTTTCCTTGAACGGGGACCGTGCTCTTCTTGAGGGACAGGCAGTGACTATTTTTCGTGGAGAGTTGTTATGAAGAACGTCAGCTTTAGTTTTTAGTTTGCCGGTGGCGCCTTTTAAAGAGGTTTCGAAAATTCAACTAAGAGTATCGCCACCTCCTGTTAAAAATGGGTTAGCACTGGTTATAGGCAAAGTTATCAATTTGTAAAAGTCACCCTAACAGGTTGCTGAAAAACTATTTTTGGGACCTTAAAATGTTAATTTCAAGTTTACTGTTAATTTAAGAAAACCA
>JAQCGX010000019.1 GCA_027619975.1 Nitrospinota bacterium | reverse complement strand
CGGCTTTTTTATTGCCTGTATCTCCCAGCAAAACACTCTGCACCCCTCCCCTGCTATACGTTACCTGCCCAAAAAACCCTCCCCAATTATCCACCATTCCCAATAATCAAATCCCCACTTACCTCTACTCTTCCCCCTGCAAATCCTCCCGCCAAATGAATGAAATTATGATATTTCAAGCGCTTTTTCATTGACAAAAAGTACACCCTTAGAGTACTATCCCCCCTCGTTTTATCTAGGTTTTGGACTCCTTGTTTTAGGACTTTTTTTATTCCTGCTCATTGTCTTAAAATCTGATAGATGAAACATAATGAAGCGAGTAAGTGTCCACAACCAGGTATTTCAATTAAAGGCTTGCCTATAACAGCGGACAGCCTGCCCCATCCGCTAAAGGCTTCTTAATACCTTTGGAGAATTAGATGTTAGATCAATACATTGGCGTTGCTGTAATGTTGCTCATGGCTACTGGCATCGCTGTCGGTATGGTAGTTATGACATCTATCCTGGGCCCCAAACGATATTTTCCAGACAAGATGGAACCCTTTGAATGCGGGGAAAGCCAAATTGTTTCCCCCCGTCAACGTTTTTCCGTTAAATTTTACCTGGTAGCTGTTCTGTTCGTTTTGTTTGATATAGAAGCAGTGTTCTTCTTTCCCTGGGCCATACTGTTTAAAAGACTGGGCCTGTACGGCTTGATTGAGATGCTGTTATTTATTCTCATTCTCGGTATTGGACTGCTTTATGTATGGAAGCGAGGCGGACTCGATTGGGAATAACAGACAGTCACCCATTGGATTGGAAGCGGATTATTAAATAATGGAAAACACCGAAATCATCGATCGAGTTAAGTCTCAATTTGGCGATCTGGTTATTGATTCGCACAATTTCCGTGGGGATCAAACCGTCACTATAAAGAATGAGCGTACTTTAGAGTTTTTTCAATTTCTTCGGGATGATCCAAACTTAGCGTTTAATTTTTTAATGGATCTGACCGCCGTTGATTATTATAAGAAGAAATCCCAACGGTTTGAAGTGGTTTACCATTTGTACTGTTTGAAAAATAACTCTCGCTTTCGTGTAAAAATACCAGTGGATGAAAAAGATTGCAAAGTCATATCCATCACTCCATTATGGAAAACTGCAAACTGGTATGAACGAGAAATTTGGGATATGTACGGTATTAAGTTTCAGGATCATCCCAATTTGAGTCGGATTTTGTTGTATGAAGGATTTAAGGGGCATCCCTTGCGTAAAGATTATCCCATCAACAAGCGGCAACCCTTGATTGGGCCGTTAAACTAAAGTTTAAAGAATGCTCGTCGATTTCATTATCACTTTCATCAAAATACTTTTCATACTTGGTGTCACCGTGTGTTTTTTCGCACCTATTCTTACCTGGGTGGAGAGAAAACAAAGCGCCATCATGCAGGATCGGGTGGGCGCCAATCGAGCCGATATTTTAGGCTTCACAGCGCTTGGTTTGTTCCATGCGATTGCCGACGCTTTGAAAATGTTTACCAAGGAAGATTTTATTCCTGACGGCGCCAATCGGATGTTGCACACGCTGAGCCCTATCATCGCTCTCATTCCTGCCATTCTCACCTTTGCTGTGATCCCTTTTGGTGGGTCCTACAATATTTTTGGCAAAGAAGTGAGCCTGGTCATTTCTGATCTGGATGTGGGCTTGTTGTTTGTCTTTGCCATCGCATCAATCGCCACTTACGGGTACGTGGTCGCCGGATGGAGTTCAAACAACAACTGGTCACTTTTGGGTTCCATGCGAACCGCGTCGCAGATGATTTCCTACGAAGTGACCATGGGTTTGACCATTATCGGGGTCCTCATGGTGTACAGCTCAATGAAGCTCACGGTGATTGGAGCTATTCAGGAAGACTTTTTCCGCTGGGGAATTTTTCTTCAACCGTTAGGATTTTTCATGTTTTTGGCTGCATCCATCGCTGAAAACAAGCGGATTCCTTTCGACGCTCCCGAAGCAGAATCAGAGCTGGTTGCAGGATATTTTACTGAATACAGCGGACTCAAGTTTGGCATGTTTTTCATGGCGGAATTTATCGAAATGGTGACCATTGGCGCCATCGTAACGGTTCTGTTTTTCGGCGCATGGCACATTCCTTTCGTGACCACTGCCGGCTTGATCTCGATGTTCGACTTTTTAGGTACAACCGGCTCAAACATCATCGTAATGCTAATTCATGTCGGTGTGTTTTTCGGCAAGGTGATTTTCTTCATCTGGTTTCAAATGACCATCCGCTGGACCCTTCCCAGGTTTCGCTATGATCAGATCATGAAACTGGGTTGGAAAATATTATTACCCCTATCCCTGGCAAATATAGTCATTACCGGGATAGTTATTTTGGCGCTTCAATAAAGGAGGTTGCCATGGCTTACTACGTAAACCGCAATGTTAAATTGACATGGTGGGAAAAAGTATATCTTCCAGAAATCATACGAGGGATGTACATCACCTCGCGGCATTTTTTTATAAACCTGTTTGGTTTTATTCCCTTTTTTCTTGGAAGAAAAAAAGAACGGGAAATTTTTACGGTGTATTACCCGGAAGAACAGGTGGATTATCCTATCGCCTACCGGGGACGACCTGTATTGCCCATGAAAGAGGATGGGACGCCTTATTGCGTGGCCTGCGGATTGTGTGAAATTGCCTGTCCCGCTTATTGCATCGATATCGTTCCGGCGGAGAACACCGGAAAACAAAATGAGGTTGAGCGCTGGCCAGCGGAATTTACCATCGACTACGCAGTTTGTATTTTCTGTGGAAACTGCGAGGAAGCCTGCCCGGAAGAAGCAATTTTCATGAGCAATGATTGTGAAATTTCCATGCTCGACCGCACAAAAATGAAGTACAACAAAGAACAACTCTTAACACCGGTCGCAGAATTACAGGACCGAATTGATTTCACCCGAAACATGTACGCCAAATGGAATTATTAATTTTTTATCCCATCGCCATCGGATGCGTCGTTCTTGCTCTGGGGGTCGTCTTTAATACCAGCCCTATCAACTCCGCCATCTGCCTGATCGGTATGATGCTTGGGTTGGCTGGATTATTTGCCGCCACCCAGGCACACTTCATCGCTATTCTCCAGATTATAATTTACGCTGGAGCGATCATGGTTCTGTTCATGTTCGTCATCATGCTGCTCAATTTGAAGAGTGATGCCGAGGTCTGGAACTCGCGCCCACGAAACACTTTTTTATCCGTTCTCACGGGTATCTTGATGGTAGGCGCTTTGTATAAAATAATTGATGTGATTCTGGAAACTGATTTTGGCGCTCCGCAAAAAGTTTCAGAGACCTTCGGCACGGCCGCACAGGTGGGGGAATCCCTGTTTACGGATTTCGTGCTTCCTTTTGAAGTTGCATCGGTGCTCCTGCTTGCCGCCATGGTGGGTACCGTTGTGTTGGCGAAAAACAAACTGGATTGAATTTAAATGGCTCCTATAGCACATTATCTCATTTTGAGCGCGATACTGTTTACCATTGGCGTTCTCGGAGTTCTCATCCGCAGAAACGCTATCGTGGTATTTATGTGCGTTGAAATCATGTTGAACGCGGTAAATATCTCACTGATCGGCTTTGACCGTTACCTGAATCAGGATGACGGGCAAATCTTCAGCTTCATGGTCATGTGCGTGGCCGCCGCAGAGGTTTCAGTAGGTCTTGCCATTATTATTTCATTGTATAGAAATAAACCGACCGTCAATCTAGACGAATTCAACTTATTAAAGTGGTGAAGGGCATCGCATGCTATTAAAGCTTACCTGGTTAATACCTGTGTTCCCGTTGATCGGGTCCATCATCAACGGTTTCTTCGGTCTGAAGCTCGGCAAGAGACTCGTTGGCCTGATCGCCTGTGGGTCGGTGGCGTTGTCTTTCCTGACGACCCTTTTGGTATTTATCGGCTATCTCCTGCTTCCTGATAGCGGAGCTGTTTATGAGCAAGTGCTCTTTCAATGGATTGTAGCCGGGGACTTCAATGTCCAATTCGGTTTTCAAATTGATCCACTCTCCCTGACAATGATGACCTTTGTCACCGGTGTGGGGTTTCTCATCCACGTCTATTCCACCGGTTACATGCATGAAGAATACAGTTTTTACCGTTTCTTTGCCTACTTGAACCTGTTCATGTTTGCCATGCTGCTTTTGGTGATGGGCAACAATTTTCTCGTCATGTTCATTGGCTGGGAGGGAGTCGGTTGCTGCTCGTACTTCCTCATCGGCTATTATTTTGAGAAGAAATCAGCTTGCGACGCAGGTACCAAGGCATTCGTTGTCAACCGGGTGGGAGACTTCGCCTTTCTACTCGCGGTTATGTACATATTCGATATTTTTGGAAGTATCGACTACACCACAGTATTTCACGCGGCCCCGCATAAAATTATCTTCGGCGAAGAAGCCATTACCATCATCACCCTTCTGCTTTTAATTGGGGCGACCGGTAAATCGGCGCAGATCCCTCTGTACACCTGGCTTCCAGATGCAATGGAAGGCCCGACTCCTGTCAGCGCCTTGATCCATGCGGCAACGATGGTCACCGCCGGAATTTTTATGGTCGTTCGTTGCAGTGTGCTGTTTAACATGGCTCCAATGACCATGATGATAATGGCCTTTGTCGGCGGCGGAACCGCCTTGTTTGCGGCAACCATCGGCATGACCCAGTTCGATATTAAACGCGTCCTCGCCTACTCGACCTGTAGTCAAATCGGCTATATGCTTATGGCTTGCGGCATCGGCGCATACACTGCAGCGATCTTCCACATGGTCACACACGCTTTCTTCAAAGCCTGCCTCTTTTTGGGTTCGGGAAGCGTGATCCACGGAATCAATGGCGAGCAGGACATGCGAAAAATGGGCGGCCTCAAAGATCACATGCCTACTACATACAAAACATTTCTCGTATCCACTCTGGCCATTGCGGGGATTCCTCCGCTCTCAGGTTTTTTCAGTAAGGATGAAGTGCTTTATCATTCCCTTATCGACGGCAACGTCATCTTATGGGGAATGGGAATTTCAGCGGCTTTGCTGACGGCGTTTTACATGTTTCGCTTGGTATTCATGACGTTTCATGGCGAATCTCGCGTTGACCCTGAAGTCCATCCGCACGAGTCTCCCAATGTAATGACCATGCCTCTGGTGATTCTGGCAACACTGGCCGTTGGCGGCGGGTTGCTGGGGGTTCCGCTGATTCACGGATGGCATGTGCTTCACAACTGGCTGGAACCGGTTTTACATTTTGATCTACCTGCTGTACTGAGCCATTCCGAGCATTTGCTCCACGAAAGAGGCGAACACGCGCCATCATGGGGACATTTACTGGTGGAACAAGAACACAATATCTGGCTGGAAGTTTCCTTAATGGTGTTCTCGGTTCTTGTCGGCGTCACCGGAATCGTAATGGCTTATATTTTCTATATCAAGAGGCCTGATCTCCCCGACAAACTCACTCAGGGTCAATGGGGTTATGAAATTGTAAAAAATAAATACATGGTGGATGAATTATACGACGAGACCGTCGTCAAACCCATCTTGGAAGGTTCACACATACTCTGGAAAAAAGCAGACGCGCAAGGTATCGATGGCACGGTCAATGGTGTGGCCAAGGTCATCGGCTGGTTCAGCGAGCAGGCAAAAGGTTTTCAATCTGGCTTTGTAAGAAACTACGCCCTGTTCATTGTTATTGGTTTTATTGGATTATTGATGATAGCGTTATAAAAATATGTTTCTTACTTTTCTGACAGTTTTACCCATTGTAGGGGCACTCGTCCTGGCGTTCCTGCCCAAGGAAAAGGAAAGCCTGATCAAGCAGACTGCCGTCGGGTTTGCCGCCGCGGATTTTCTTTTATCCCTGCAATTGTGGATCGATTTCGATAACACCACACACGCGATGCAGTTTGAATACACTGTGCCCTGGATTTCTTCCTGGGGAATCAGTTATCACGTCGGCTTAGACGGAATTTCACTGCTTCTGTTTGTGATGACCACCTTCTTAACGCTGATTTGCATCATCTCGTCATGGGACATAAAAAAATCCATCCGCGAATACATGATGGCCATGCTGGCGCTTTCCACCGGCATGCTGGGAGTGTTCATTTCCCTGGATATGTTCCTGTTCTATGTATTCTGGGAATTTCAACTGGTGCCCATGTACATCATCATTGGCGTGTGGGGCGGTCCGCGTCGTATTTATGCCGCCGTTAAGTTCTTTTTATATACGGCGGTCGGCTCTCTGTTGATGCTGGTAGCCATCATCTGGATTTATTTCATAATCCAGGAACAGACGGGAGTCACGACCACAGACTTGATGTATATAACGGAACATCTCAATATTCCGTTGGACACGCAGAAATGGCTCTTCCTGGCGTTTTTTCTGGCGTTTGCCATCAAGGTTCCCATGTTTCCGTTTCACACCTGGCTACCGGATGCACACGTTGAAGCTCCGACAGCAGGCAGCGTGATTCTGGCCGGGGTGCTGTTAAAAATGGGGACCTATGGGTTTTTACGATTCAACCTGCCTCTGTTTCCGCATGCCAGTAACGAGTTTCTGCCGTATATTGCCGTCCTGTCTATCATTGGCATCATTTATGGCGCTTTTGTTTCTATAGTGCAGGAAGACCTGAAAAAACTGGTCGCCTATTCCAGTGTCAGCCATCTTGGCTTTGTCATGCTGGGTATATTTGCGTTTAATCACTACGGCATGCAGGGCGCACTTTTACAGAATATCAACCATGGAATCAGCACCAGCGCTCTCTTCCTTTTGGTGGGGATGATTTATGACCGGCGTCATACCCGGTTGATCTCTGAATTTGGCGGGCTGGCCAAGGTGATGCCAAAATACACCGTTTGTTTCATGATCGTCGCTTTATCATCCATTGGTCTTCCGGGGATGAATGGTTTCGTCGGCGAATTTTTGATACTTCTCGGTATTTTTCAGGTTAACGGGTTATGGGCCGCTTTGGCCACCAGTGGAGTTATATTTTCCGCCTGCTATATTCTTTGGATGTTCCAGCGCGTTATGTTTCAGGAGTTAAAGAATCCTAAAAATTTCAAACTACCGGACATGAATCTTCGGGAAATGATCACTATCGTGCCGCTGATCGTTCTGATTTTCTGGATTGGCATCTACCCGCAACCATTTATGAAAACATTTGAGGCCTCGGTGACCCATTTGATCACCAAGGTGAATCCTGATAATTTCCGACCCAAGAAGACAGAAGAACACCATGCGGCTTTGATCAAGCAGGAAGATCTGGCGCAGTTGAATAAAAAGCTTCAGGGCAACAAGCATTAAGGAGTTGACGTGGAACCCATTGCCGCACCCGAATCAATTGATCTAGTCGCCCTGGCGCCAGTCCTTGTACTGACCGTCTTTGCCGCCGGGGTTCTGATTCTTGACCTATTTGCCGGGAAAAATAAAACTCTGCTTGCCTTTGTGAGCCTGGTCGGTTTGTTGATGACTGCCATCAGCGCATTTGCCAAGGTGGGTCTGCCTGTTCACTCCTTCAACGACAGTTATATCGTCGATCATCTTTCTGTATTCTTTATTTTAATTTTTACCGTCAGTTCGGCCTTGGCTATTTTACTCTCCATCGAATACAACAACCGCGAGGGTATCAAGGCTGGAGAGTTCTACAGTTTAATATTATTTTGCACCGTAGGAATGATTCTTCTGGCGTCGTCTACCGACCTGATCATGATTTTCCTGGGCATCGAGATCGTGTCCATCTGTCTGTATGTGCTTGCCGGCATTCGCCGAGATGATGTCAAATCCAACGAAGCGGCGCTGAAATATTTTCTATTAGGAGCGTTCGCTACGGGATTTCTCCTTTACGGCATGGCCCTTATGTACGGTTCCACCGGCACCACCAACCTGATCAAAATCACCGCCATGATCAAATCCGGCGAGGTCGGTTCTCAACCGCTGATGCTGATGGGCGTGGTTCTTCTGGTGATCGGCTTCGGGTTCAAAGTAGCCTCAGTCCCCTTTCACATGTGGGCGCCAGACGTCTATCAGGGAGCGCCCTCCCCTGTGACCGCTTTTATGGCGGTGGGTCCTAAAGCGGCGGCATTTGCGGCTTTTTACCGAGTCTTTGCAGAGGCCTTGCCTGACCTGGCATCCACCTGGGAAACCCTGCTTTATGTGATTGCAGTGCTGACCATGTTTGTTGGCAACCTGGGTGCCATCATGCAGACCAATATCAAGCGTCTGCTTGCGTACTCAAGTATTTCCCACGTTGGCTATATTCTGATTGCAGTCATAGCCAAAGGTTCCCTCGGTAGCGCCAGCCTGTTATTTTACATGGTCACTTATGCCCTCATGATTTTTGGCATATTTGGCATTATCATCATCCTTGGAAGAAAGGGCGATGAAAACCTGGAGCTTGAAGGTTATTCCGGATTGGGGTTCAAGCACCCTGTGCTCGCCCTGAGCATGACCGTTTTCCTGCTTTCGCTGGGCGGACTGCCTCCTTTTGCGGGCTTCGTCGCCAAGTTCTATATTTTCAGTGCAGCCCTCAAAGAAGGTTTCCTCTTTCTTGTAATCATTGCGGTTTTAAACAGCGTCATTTCCTTCTATTACTACTTGAAGGTGATCGTGTACATGTACATGAAGGAACCAGTGGGAGAGTTCAAGATCACCCTGTCTCCCATCACTCTTTTCGTAGTGGCGTTGGCCGTTATCGGAACCATTCAGCTGGGAATTTTCCCCGACCCTATCATTTCTCTCGCCCAACAATAGTCCAACTTGCAGTTGGCTGTTGCCACTTCCTACGGTATAATCGTTCCATACGATTTATAACTTTTTAATCTAGAGTGATTTTTCTTATGAAGATGCACCATTTAGATAAAGAAAAGGTGGGAACTATCATGGCGGTGGTGAAGGAAGTGCTCGACTCGGGCCAATATCCGCCGGAAAAGATTGAACAAATCTTTAGTCTGTCGGAAGTTGACGGCGAAAAGTTTTTGGAGTGTAAGGCCCACCCCCTGCAAAATGCAAAAGTAAACTTTGAACTGGACCCGGACAAAGGCGCACGGTTCTTTGATCCATTTAATTTCTTTACCCGTGGGATCTATAAAGATATGGACGGGTTGACCGTGTGGACGACGGACAACCTGAAAGAACCCTGGCAATACGATTGAACCAGAGTAACGCAGGAACAGATATTAACGTGCGATGAACTTCTGGCTGACAAAACCCCAAGCGGGATATCCCCCCCGAGACATTCAGGGCAAAAAAAAACGCCCGGCGCTATAACTAGCGCTGGGCGTTTTTGTATTCTTAAAATCTACAGGAAATTTGCTTCTTAGCTTTTCTTCGATTCTTCCTGTTCTTTACTAAAATCGTAGGAACCTTTTCTCGGCAGAGAGGCTGTAAACGCATCAGCGGTTTCCTTCATTGCCAGGTCTTTAGCATCCCCTGCTTCTTGTGCTATTTTCCGCTTTAAAGCTTCTCTTTCTTCATCGGTCAGGTTGGGATCGTCCAGACCCTGCCCCTTCCCTTCTTCAATTGCTGCTGCGGGTTGGTCTCCCACGGGGGCATCTTCCTCCTCAGCTTCTTTCATGGACGTTTTAAAGTTCTTGATACTGCGTCCGAAAGCACTTCCGATCTCCGGCAATTTCCCCGCCCCGAAGATGATCATAATGATGACCAGTATGATCATCAATTCCGGAAATCCGATTCCCATCATGGCAACAACCCTCCCGTAAAATTTTCTTTAAAAGCTTCCCCAAGGAAACTTAATCAAAAAACAAACTGTTAGAAATTATTGAGTTTGAATAGTTTAGCCCCATTCAACCATCAATTACAAGGGAAATAACAGGCAAATGGCCGTGCCAGACTGGCAAATTTCTGACTCTATTCCACTAGGCGGCAAAAATGAAAATACCCCCAGTGAACTTTCCGGCTATTAAGCATCTCGCAATTGCTGAATGGCTTTTTTGTAGTCCTTGCTATTAAAAATGGCCGAACCCGCCACCAGGACATTGGCGCCCACCTCCTTGAGTTCTCCGGCATTTTCCACCTTCACCCCGCCATCCACTTCGAGATCAAATTCATGCTCGTAATTTTTCATTATTTCGCTGAGGTTCATGGTTTTATCGAGGAGGGAGGGTATAAATTTTTGCCCGCCAAACCCAGGATTGACCGACATCAGCAACACCATATCAATCTCATGCAGGACCTCTTCCAGGCTGGAAAGCGGCGTCGCGGGATTGAGAACCACGCCGGCGCGAACCTTCTGGTCTTTAATATGCTGAATCGTCCGATGCAGATGCGGACAGGCTTCCACATGAACGGTCAAAATGTCCGCCCCAGCCTGCGCAAAATCTTTTATATATCGATCGGCATCCGCGATCATCAAATGCACATCCAATGGCAACCTGGTGACTTTCCGAATCGCTTCGACGACCATTGGCCCCACGGTTATATTGGGGACAAAATGCCCATCCATCACATCAATATGAATCCAGTCCGCGCCTGCCTGTTCCACGGCTTTGACTTCGTCACCCAGTTTGCTGAAATCCGCTGCAAGAATTGAGGGAGCAATTTTTACCATCTCTGAGATTCCTTAAAAAATTTTTTATCCTGACATAGTGTCCAGCGATGAGAATAACACAGGGATAGAAGGTGCATAAATCATTAAATGTCACTTTGAAAAAACTTTTAGCTAATTAGATATTACTACTGCTAGTCATTGGTTAAGACATAATTTATACTGAAAATGCTTTTCATCTACCCTTTCTAGGAATCGATGTCATTAAATAAAGAAAAAATTAGAGAAACCCTGCGGGATCTCTTGATGAAAGATCACAATCTGCTGATTCTGGCAGCGTTGATCGGTTTTTTAGCGGGTATCGCCTCTACCGTGTTTCGTTGGATGATTCATTTTGTCGACACGGTGTTTTCTGAGCAGGGGCTCTCTCTGATCGGAATTTCGCCAGCTTTATTCCCCTTTATGCTGCCCTTTATGCCCATGATCGGGGGTTGGATTGTCGGCGCCATCTGCCACTTTTTTCCCAATGCGGTTAAGGAAAATGGTGTGCATCGGGTCATCCACGCCGTGGCTATGCAAGGTGGCAAGATACGCAAGCGCACAATATTTTCCTGCGCCATCACGTCGGCCTTAACCATTGGTTCCGGCGGTTCCGCCGGCCGGGAAGGCCCCACCGTTCAAATTGGCTCAGCGGTGGGCTCATCCGTTGGTCAATTATTTCACTTGTCGACCGAACGTATTCAGGTACTTGTCGGATGCGGCGCCGCGGCCGGCATTGCGGCCTCTTTCAACGCGCCACTGGCGGGGGTTTTATTCTCTCTTGAGGTCATCATCGGCAACTTTACCATTCACACTTTCAGCCCCATCATCATCGCCTCTGTCATCGGCACCGTGACCGGCCGCGCTTTCGAAGGCAATGAAATCACTTTCCAGGTTCCGTTCCATCAACTGGTCAGTTATACCGAGATTATATTCTACATGGTCCTCGGCCTGCTTTGCGCTCTGGTCTCGAGGGGATTCATCCTGTTCTATTTTCAGGTAAGACAATTTTTCACCAAGACTCTCACGATTCCAACCCACATGAAGCCTGCCTTAGGGGGGCTTCTGGTCGGCCTCATTTCCATTCAAATCCCTGAGGTTCTTGGCAACGGGTACGAGGCCATGGAAAAGGCACTGACAGGAAACATGTTCTGGGGGCTGGCGTTGGCTTTGGTTTTTTTGAAAATACTTTCCACTTCTTTAACTCTGGGCTCCGGCGGACTGGGTGGAATATTCGCTCCCTCGCTTTTCATGGGCGCTATGATGGGCGTGACTTTTGGAACAGGAATCCATTGGTTATTCCCAGGGATAACAGCCACTCCGGAAACTTATGCGGTTGTGGGAATGGGAGCGGTCGCGGCGGCGGTGATGCAGGCTCCATTGACCATCATTCTCATGCTTTTTGAGTTGACCAACGATTACACCCTCATCCTGCCCATTATGGTGACGTGTATACTCGCGGCTTTCGCGTACCGGGCGATTGCCAAGCATTCCATCTACGTTCAGTATCTTTTGAATGAAGGTATCAATATCAAGCATGGGCGGGTAGTCTCCATCCTCGACGCCATCAAGGTGAAAGAGGTTATGAACAGGGAAATCACGACGATCCCTGAAGAAATGCCCTTCCGGAAAATACTGGAGACCATCTCCTATTCGAAAAACTTTTATTTCCCGGTCGTGAACCGCCAAGGAGATATGACCAGCATCCTTTCGTTCAATGACATTCGGGAAATGTTTTTTGTGGAAGGCCTGGAAGACCTCGTTGTCGCCGGTGAGCTGTCCACAAAAAAGGTTCTTTTTTTGCAACCCGACCAAAATCTGAATGAAGCCATGGAAATGTTTGCCCGTCTGGATGTGGACCAGCTTCCCGTCGTGACCGGAAAAGAATCCCGCAAGGTCATCGGTATGCTCAACCGGGGGGATATGGTCGCCGCCTATAACCGCGAGGTTCTGGTCTCCGAATTTGGTCGTTAAAATTTTCTTCCTCAACAACTAATGCCTCTCTACCCCTTGCAACTGAAGCCTATCTTTTTAATCCTGTTTTTCATGCAGGTCCTCAGTGCCTGTGGACCCAAAGAAGATAATCTTCTTAAGCGAAGCCAGTTCATCATGGGAACCCTGGTGGAAATCACCGTTCGCGAGCCGGATGCAGATAGGGCCCAAATGGCCATCAACCAGGCGTTTGCCGAAATGCGACGACTGGAAAACCTGATGAGCACGCATCTTCCCGATTCTGAAATTTCCAAACTGAACGCCACGGCGGGAAAAAATTCATTTTTTCCTGTTTCCGATGCAGTCCTCGAAGTCATAAAGCGGGGAATTCACTGGGGCGACCGATCCGACGGCGCTTTGGATATATCCATCGGCCCGCTAAGCCGCCTCTGGCAGTTCGATGATGAAAATCCCTCCCTGCCAGATGCCCAACAGCTCGCTCAAGCGATCCGGCTGGTAAACTTCCGCGACATCGAGGTCGATGCATCCCAAGTCCGGCTCAAGCAACCGGAGATGTCCCTGCATCTCGGAGCTATCGCCAAAGGGTATGCCGTAGACAAGGCGATGGACGTCCTTATAAATTTGCAGATTCGGCATGCGCTCATCAACGCCGGTGGCGATTTAAAAACCCTGGGAAGCAGAGAGGACGGCAAGCCCTGGAATATTGGTCTACAGCATCCGAGAAAACCGGAGCAATTGATTGCCTCCTTTGCCTTGTCCAATAAAGCTGTGGCCACCTCCGGCGATTACCAGAGATATCTTATGGTGGACAGTACCAGGTATCACCACATATTGAATCCGGCATCTGGCATGCCAGCGCGGGGAATGATCTCTACCACCATACTCGCCGATAACGTTATGGACGCCGATGCCCTGGCAACAGCGGTTTTTGTCCTCGGGCCGGAAAATGGCATAGAGCTTGTGAATTCCCTGGACGGGATTGAAGCGATGCTGGTATCGGATTCCGGGGCTATCCTCTTTTCAAAGAATTTCCAATCCCAGCCCGGATTAGTTCTTCAGGGTTTCTAAGAGGAAACTTCCAGTTAACCAAATAGTATTGGTTAAAATAAATTTTCTTATATAATATTTTTACATTTTATTTCTTTTAATTAACCCCAATTCTTTACGGAATTAGGATTTAATTTTATCTGACATCATGCATTTAACCGGTCCAATACAATTGCCTATCCACCGAAGTTATTCACGGTTCCCTAAAAACTTTCTTGTAATCTTTAGTTTTTTGCTTTTTTTCTCTCTCTATTCCTTTACGAATCTTTCTCTGGGTCAAGAAACCAAGAATGCAAAGGAAAATACAAGAGAACTCGGTTTGGAAAAGGACCAAGCCACTCTTCTGCAAATTACAGAAAGAATTGTTACTGTAAAAGAAGAGCTTGACCTTCTGGAGAAAAAACCTGTAACCCAGGAAATCACCGACCGCATCAATACACTGCAAAAAGAGGTGGCCAACCTCAATCAGAGTTTCGAAACGGCGGCCACGAAACTTCAGGAAGAAGAACTGTCTCAAAAAGAAGAAGTCAAATTTGACTGGTCCAGGGAATTGCAGGAGATCACCAAACCTCTGCTGTTGGCTATTCGTGAAATTTCGGACAAGCCCCGGAAGATCGATACCCTGAAAGCCAGAAAAGAATCCCTGGCAAAACAAATCAGCCGCTACGAGGATGCTAAAAAGCACCTTGAGGCCTTGGCTGCAAAAAACTCCATTGAAGATAAGGAAATAAAGAAAAATTATGTGACTCGGCTAAAGAAGCTGGCTGAAAAATATAATTCGGAATCACTCAAATTCAAACTGGAGGAAACGCAACGATCCCTGAACCAAATTCAGGCAACAGAAAAATCTTTTTTTGAATTTTTAACCGATTCTTTCGGAGAATTTTTCAAGGTTCGTGGAAAGAATTTTTTATTCGCCTTATTTGCTTTTTTTGGGTTCTGGTGGGGTATTAATAAAATGCTCCACTTCGTGAGCGATAAAACCAAGCTTCTCAAAAGGTTGAATCCTCAGCTCCGAAAATTAGTCCAGGCCGCAAGCAACGTTTTTATTTTGGCCATTTCGGTATTTGCTGGTTTGGTTTCACTTTACATGCAGGATGACTGGCTTCTGCTCAGCATTGTCATCATGACTCTTTTCGCCGTTGCCTGGAGTTCGCGACAGATCATCCCGGAGTTTCTCAAGGAGTTACGTTTAATCCTGGATCTTGGAACCGTTAGGGAAGGTGAGCGATTACTCTGGAAAGGAGTTCCTTTTCTGGTAAAAGACATCGGGATCTATACCACTCTCGTAAATATCCGTCTGGCAGGAGGAATCATAAAAATGCCGACGGGGGAACTGTTGGGGCAACACTCGCGACCCGTTGTGAAGACCGAACCCTGGTTTCCCACTAAAGCAGGAGATTGGGTCATTCTTTCTGGCGAAATCTATGGACAAATAGTAACCCAGACGATTGAGCAGGTCATTATCTGCCATAAGGGATCCATGAAGTATTATCCAACTACGGAATTTCTCACTCTGCATCCCGTTAATCTTTCCACAGGCTTTAAAATCATTATTGAGTTTGGTCTGGACTACGGCGAGCAATCCCGAATCTGCGACGAAATTCCAAAAATTTTTGAAGAAGGATTACGAAAGCATCTCGCGCAACATTTTGAAAAAGACCCTCCCGATTTTCTGAATGTTCACGTATATTTTAACGATGCGGGAGCGAGTTCACTCAATCTGATAATTATTGTAACTGCGAATGGAAAATGTGCGGAGGATTACTACCCTTTGAAATGGGCTGTCAGCACAACCCTGGTGAAAATCTGCAATGAAAATGGACTGGTCATTCCATTCAACCAACTAACGGTGAGCCTTTCGGACGATGTGAAATCTTTTGCCTCAAACAGTCTAAAAAATCAAAGCACGAAAAAAATTCTAAGCGAACAACCTGAGGTTTGATGGGCTCGTTATCTTAGGAACTTACGAGCCTGAAGACTTGAAACGTTTCAATAGCAGCGCGTTGCTAACCACAGAAACGGAACTGAACGCCATGGCGGCGGCGGCATAAACGGGTTGCAAAAGAATTCCATAAAGTGGAAAAAAGACACCTGCTGCCAAGGGAATTCCCAGAGCATTATAGAAAAATGCCCAAAACAGGTTTTGCCTGATCTTGCGCATAGTCTGTTTGCTGAGTTCGATGGCATCGGCTACGGCGTTGAGGTCTTTCGTCATCAGAGTGATGTCGGACGCTTCCATGGCGATATCGGTTCCCGACCCAATGGCGATGCCAATATTCGCTTCAGCGAGTGCCGGGGCATCATTGATTCCGTCCCCCACCATAGCCACAAAGCGGCCATCCTGTTTTAATTTTTTCACCTCTTCGGCTTTGCCGGCGGGAAGAACCTCCGCAAGCACCCGGTCAATTTTGAGCTCGTCCGCAATGGCTTTAGCGGTGTGAGGGTTGTCGCCGGTGATCATCACGATCTCAAGGCCCATGTTCTGCAATCGTTTGATGACCTCTTTAGCTTGCGGTCTCACGGTGTCGGCGGCGGAAATAATCCCTGTCGCCTTTTTACCAAGGGCCAGGATCATGGGAGTTTTTCCCTGATGCGCCATTTCCTCGATTCTGCCTGTTAATGCAGAAATATCCACGGCATCATCCTGCATCATTTTTAAATTACCCAGGGAAACGTCAAGTCCGTCCACCTGCCCCTGAACGCCATATCCGGGCCGGGTGGCAAAATTGGCAATGGGAACCAGCTTAAGATTCCGCCGCGCCGCTTCCTTGACAATCGCCTGCCCCAAAGGATGCTCCGAGCCTTTCTCCAGGGAGGCGGCAAGAATCAGAAACCGGTCCACTGAAATTTTCGCTTCCGTTTCGATGAACACGTCCGTCACTTCCGGCTGGCCCCAGGTGAGCGTTCCCGTCTTGTCAAAAATGATAGTGTCCAATTTTTGCGCCAGCTCAAGGGTTTCTCCACCTTTAATAAGGATGCCCATTTCAGCGCCCTTCCCTGTACCCACCATGATGGCCGTCGGCGTGGCCAACCCAAGAGCGCAAGGGCAGGCAATGATCAGTACCGAAATGAAAATCATCAAGGCAAAAGTAAACGGAGTCGTCGGCAAATGAACCACCGCCTCCCCCACTCCCCACCAGAAGAAAAATGCCACAACGGCGATGCCGATCACTACAGGCACAAAGATTCCCGCCACCTTATCGGCCAACCTTTGAACGGGGGCCTTCGACCCTTGCGCTTCTTCCACCAATTTGATGATCTGCGATAACACCGAATCCTTGCCAAGATGGGTGGAGCGTAATTTAAAATACCCGGTTTTGTTGATGCTGGCCCCAAACACGTCCTTGCCGGAGTCTTTCTCAACCGGGATGCTTTCCCCGGTGATCATCGATTCATCAACCACCGCTGTTCCCGAAATAATGGTTCCATCAACCGGAATTTTTTCACCCGGCCGGACGATCACCGTATCTCCCGGAACCAATTCTGCAATTGGAATTTCAACTTCTTCCCCATCGCGCTCTATGCGAGCGGTTTTTGGTTGCAGTCCCATCAGTTTTTTAATCGCCGCTGAAGCACGGCCTTTAGCTCTGGCCTCCAGCCATCTTCCCAGAAGCACCAGAGTAATGATCATGGTCGAAGTGTCGTAATAAACGGCAATCTCCTGCCCCAGAAACTGGAGAGACGATGGAAAAAAAGTCGCAAAGGCGCTAAAAAAATAGGCGGATGACGTTCCCACCGCGATGAGGGTATTCATGTCGGCGTAGCTGTGTTTCAATCCCGCCCAGGTTCCCCGGTAAAACTGCCAGCCCGCCCAAAACTGCACCGGCGTTGCCAGAGCAAATAACCAGGTGTGAAAAAATGGAGATTCCGCATTCGGCAGGAAAGGAATCATCCCCGGCATGCCGCTCAACATAATCACGGCGCTCAAAACCGCGCTGGACACAAACTTTAACCTCACACGCTTAAGTCCACTGGCATGCCGTTCTTCTTCGGTAGTCTCACGGCTCTCTCCTTCTTCCTCACTCGGAAGCAAGGTGTAGCCGATGTCTTTCAAGGCGGATTGAAAATTTTGCAATCCCGTGATGGAAGGAAGATACTCAATCACCGCTTTTTCCGTCGCCAGATTCACACGCGCCGCAAAAACACCCTCGATGCCGGATAGCTTGCGCTCCACGCGGGAAACGCAGGAGGCGCAAGTCATTCCCTGCACGGGAAATACCCGCTTGACCCGTGGCACCTGAAATCCGAGTTTTTCAATCGTGAGGGAAACATCGGCTGGAGAAATTTTCTCAGGATCATAGGCGACAGTGGCCACTTCGGCGGCAAAATTCACACTGACTTTTTCAACGCCTTCCAGTTCCCCGACTTTTTTCTCGATACGGGCCGAGCAACTGGCGCAAGTCATTCCCTTGACTGGAAGGTTTACAGATTGAATTTTGGATGTTTGGGTCACTGACATAGCTGGATAATCTCAAAAAGAATCATGTTATATTCAGGATACACCATTTTTTTTAGGATTTTTTCTATGAAAACGTTTCAAAGGTTTTTCAAAAAATCTCTACTGACATTTTGCCTCATACAAATCCTTTTTGGGACACAGGGTTTTGAAGCAAGTGCTGAACCCCGCCTGGTGGATCTGACGCATTCCTTTGATGAAACCACCATTTATTGGCCGACCAGCAAGCCCTTTACGCTTGAGAAAGTCCATGAAGGTTTAACTCCCAAAGGGTATTGGTACGAGTCGAATGATATCAGCGGGTCCGAGCACGGCGGTACGCATCTCGACGCTCCAGCGCATTTTGCCCACGGCAAATGGCATGTGGAAGAGATTCCTCTCGACCGCCTGATCGCTCCTGGAATCGTTGTGGATGTAAGTAAACACGCGTTGAGCAATCCTGATTACCTTATCCGTAAACAAGATTTTTTGGAATGGGAAAAACAACACGGAAAAATTCCGGAAAACGCCACGGTTTTAGTTCTAACCGGGTGGGAGTCTTTCTGGCCGGACAAAAAGAGATACCTTGGAACGGAAAAACCCGGTGACGTCGGCAACCTTCACTTTCCAGGATTCAGCGCAGAAGCGGCACGGTTTCTGGTCGGCGAAAGAAGCATAGGGGCAGTGGGACTGGACACGCCGAGCCTTGATGCCGGGCAATCGCAGGATTTCATCGCGCATCAGATTTTTGGTGAGGCCAACGTTCCCGGTTATGAGAACGTCTGCAATCTAGCCACCTTGCCCGCAAAGGGAATTCGTATAATCGCCCTGCCCATGAAAATCGGCAAAGGAAGCGGCGCACCGCTGAGAATCGTTGCGGAGGTAAACTAAATAAACCGCTTGCGGTTTATTTTTTGATGAAGATACCTTTGAGGGTGAACACTCCATAGAACAGAAAAAGGATGGCGATCAATCCCTTGGAGAAAGAATTTCTGCTGACCGCCTCGGTGAACAAGAAAAGCCCCACGCCGCTGAGAATCGCACCCAACAGGAAAAAACCGATGGCTTTCAAAAAGGGCATCCGGTCCGACCGGCTTACGTTTTCCCGCTTTTGCTTCAGTTGCCATCGCCAGCGCAGGATGTAGAACGTTTGCCGGAACCAGTTCAGTACCCCTGAATCTTCCACGAGACTGGTTTGGCAATACATGCAATGCAAATCGGAGGCTCGATTGGGAAAGCCGCAATTCAAACAGACTTTATTGTCCGGTTTTTGATTTAAAAGAGACTCTTTATTCGGCTTATCCATAATAGAGCGGGGCTAAAGTTTCGAGAATCGGGCAGATACAGGCTATCTCAATGAAAAAACACAATTTACAGACTGTGATAAAATTTTATACTGATTAAAATAGAGAGTCAATCCACAAACAGGCGGAAAACGAATGCAGGTAGGGACATCAGCCTCTCTCTGAGGTTAAACATTTTTCCCAAAAAGGCCGCAGGTTTCGTTATTATCTATTTAATCGGTGAAATTTCAGTCTATTTCCATTTTTGAATTGTCGGAGAATACATTATGCGTTGGTTCATTCCCAGTTTGGTCCTTTTGTTGCAATTATTCACTACGGCTTCTTTTGCGGAGGATGCAAAAAGCACCGCTGGAATGGGAAACATGGCTCTTATAGAAGGCGGCATTTATGAAATGGGAAGCCGCCGCTCCCTTCAGGAATTGAACCCTGGGGAACTCATGCACCACGACCGCCATTCCCTGGGGCCGGAAAACCCCGCGCACCATGTACATGTGGACACCTTCAGCATAGATATTTATGAAGTCACCAACGCCGATTACCAGGAATACGTGAAAACTACCGGAGCCACACAACCGGCCTACGCTGACGACCCCGATTTCAACGGACCCACGCAACCCGTGGTTGGGGTTTCATGGAAAGAGGCCGACAAATACTGCAAATGGAAAGGCAAGCGTCTTCCCACCGAAGCGGAATGGGAAAAGGCATCGCGCGGCAAGCGTCTAGTCATTTATCCCTGGGGCAACGACCTGCCGGATAAAACCAAAGTGAATTTTCACGAAGAAGTGAACAAAACCACACCCGTGGGTTCCTATGAAGCGGGGAAATCGGATTACGGCGTTTATGACCTTTCGGGCAATGTCTCCGAATGGACCCACGACTGGCATCTGGCGGAATATTATCTGTTCTCCCCCAAGGCAAACCCGCAGGGCCACGACAAGGGCCAATATAAGGTCATCCGCGGCGGCAACTGGAGAAACAACGCCTACGACGTCAACATGGTTTACCGAAACGCCACCCTGCCAACTGTCAGGAACAAGACCGTCGGCTTTCGGTGTGTGAAAAGTGCTGAGGGGAAATAAACCTGTCGCCCGGTCTACCTGCTATAGGTTCTACGTCGAATATTGACAATATTCGACGTAATGCTCATAATATAAGAAACAAAACTGGAGTGTATCTTATGAGTAGCAGTCTCAATCTTACATTAACCGATGAGCTTCGTGCTTTCATTGATCGTAACTGCGGGGACGGAACCCTGTACGCAACACCCACAGAATTTATGCGGGATGTCTTACGGGAAAAAAAGCAACGCCTGGAAGCCGCCGAGTTGCGCGCCGGCATACTGGAAGGTTATCAAGACGCTATCGCTGGCCGAACCACCAAGTTTTCGGGAAACTTGAAAGACGACATGGAAAAATTCAAAAAACGCGGTAAATAAGCGTGACGGTCACCATAAAGCTCACGGACCGAGCCCATTATGACCTTCAAGCGATTGAAGAATATTCTATCCAAAGGTGGGGTAAAAAAACCGCAAACCGTTATCTTGAAGATATTCAAACGGCCCTATCTCTATTACAGGAAAAACCTGATCTTCTGCGCCCAAAACCTCAGGTTTCAACACACTTCAAATTTTATCGCGTCCGCGAGCATTTCCTGGTATGCACTGAGCTAAAAGATTTTCTTCTGGTGCTGACGATAAAACACGGGCAAATGGATTTACCCATTCAAATCGCAGAGCTCGAACCCACATTGGTTCAAGAAGCCGATCTCCTTCATCAAAGACTTTTGGCAACTGAAAAAAAAACGTAAGAAATCGCACGCCAAAAAGTAATCATACCCTGTATTGGGTTGAAAAAACGCGCCTTTGTTTTATCCAAATAGGGGAAATATTGGTGTCAGCCCTTAGACCTCATTTTCCCCTTAACCCTGTCCAGCAGAACACCGGCGATTTCTCGTTTGGACAATCGCGGGAGGGAGTCGATGGCTCCATCTTTGTCGATGAGGGTGACCTGGTTGGAATCGGACTGAAAGCCGATACCGGGGGCGCTGATGTCGTTGGCGACAATCAGGTCGAGTTGCTTCTTCTCTAATTTTTCCTGGGCGCTTTGCACCACGTTCTCGGATTCGGCGGCAAACCCGACAATGAACTGACGGGTTTTTATCTTCGCCACTTCCTGCAGAATGTCCGGGTTGGGCACGAGTTTCAGGATCAATGGCTCGCCGTTTTTTTTGATTTTTTCCTTCTGCACTTTTTCGGCGGAAAAATCCCCCACCGCCGCAATCATAAACAAGACATCACAATCGGGCAAATGTTGTTGCACAAGCGCATTCATTTCTCTGGCCTGCTTACAGGGAATGACTTTCACTCCGTGTGGAGGGTTCAGCTTTGTCGGTCCGCTGATGAGGGTCACTTCGGCTCCACGCAGGCGTGCCTGTTCAGCGACCGCATAGCCCATCTTTCCCGAAGACGGGTTGGAGATGTAGCGCACCGGGTCCAGCGGCTCGTGCGTCGGCCCGGCGGTCACCAGAATTTTGAGGCCTTTTAAATCTTCCCTGACCCGGAGCCGGTTTTGCACAGCAGTCAATATTCGCGCGGGGTCGGCCAGTCTCCCCTGCCCCACCGTTCCACAGGCCAGCTCCCCTTCTTCCGGTTCGATGAACTCGACGCCGCGCTGTTTCATCTTTTCGATATTTTCCTGCACCGCAGGGTTGGCATACATACCGTCATTCATCGCCGGAGCGATGATAACCGGCCCCCGGTAGGCAAGGTACAAATTGGATAACGCATCGTCCGCCAGTCCGCAGGCCAGTTTACCGAGTGTGCCTGCCGTCGCCGGAGCCACCAGCAGCAGGTCGGCATTTTCCGCCGCGCGGATGTGCGGCATGGACGCTGAATTTTCAGTCCCAAAAACTTCGTAATAGACCGGGTTCCCGGAAAGGGCTTCAAACGTCAGCGGAGTGACAAATTTCCCGGCGTGGGCGCTCATCACCACGAACACCTCGGCCTTTTCACGGACCATCAGGCGCAACAGCTCAACCGCCTTGTAGGCGGCGATACCTCCCGAAACGCCGAGAACGATTTTTTTGCCTTGCAGGGATGATGACATAAATTTTTAACTCTTTTTAAAAATACTGATTCGCAAAATTAAATTGTGCACAGGCTGGAAAGCCTGTGCTACTAACAACCCGGACTGCGGGTTCAATTATTAAACTGTTGGTTTTAAATGATTATAGAGTTTTAAAACTTGATGTTCAACGTCTTTTGCCACTTTATCCATTCTGAAAAAAGCTTCCCCCAGCATCCCTGATTGACATTCTATACTCCCTTTCTTAGTATGAAGCCTTTATTAGCCCTTACGACCTTTTTCTCCTATAATAAAGTACTTTACACGGACCCGTTTCCCATGCCCGAACTCAGAAAAGACCCCATACTGAACCGCTGGGTCATCATTTCCCCTGAGCGGGGACAGCGACCCCAGGATTTTCCGCCCCCGGAAAAGAAACTCCATAAAGCCAGTTGCGCCTTTTGCCAGGGCAATGAAAGCACCACACCCCCTGAAATACTGGCCTTCAGGCCGGAAAATTCACTTCCAAATACTCCCGGCTGGACACTCAGGGTTGTTCCCAACAAGTTTCCCGCTTTGAAAATCGAAGACCAGATGGACCGATCTTCGGATGGCCTGTACGAAATGATGAACGGCATAGGCGCGCATGAGGTCATCATTGAATCCCCCGACCACGAAGCGGACCTGGACCTGCTCCCGGAAAAGAAAGTGGAAGATGCTTTATGGACCTTCAAATATAGGATATTGGATCTTAAGAAAGACACGCGGTTTCAATATATTCTGATATTCAAGAATCACGGGGAAGCGGCAGGTGCCACGCTGGAACATTCTCACTGTCAGTTGATCGCCCTTCCCATCGTCCCCGAGCTGGTCTCGGATGAAATCGCCGGAGCGCAAAGACACTTTGTTGTAAAAAACCGCTGTATTTTTTGCGACATCATCGCGCAGGAGAAAGCTGTTGGTCTCCGCATCGTGAACGAAAATGACCGGTTTATCACCCTGTGCCCCTACGCTCCGCGGTTTCCTTTTGAAATGTGGCTTCTGCCAAAATTCCATTCGGACCGTTTTGAAGACTGTGCGGCGGAAGATATTTCCTGTTTGGCCAGTTTGTTGAAAGAATCCTTGATGAAAATGCGTTATGCTCTGGAGGCGCCTTCTTATAACTTTGTTCTGCACACCTCCCCGGTGAATGGAGATCATGGCAAACATTACCACTGGCACATCGAGATCATGCCGAAGCTGACTAAAATGGCGGGCTTCGAGCAGGGAACCGGATTTTACATCAACCCCGTTCTTCCCGAGGTAGCGGCGGAAACCCTGCGCAATACCCAGCTTCCCTCATAATCGATAATGGCTCAAAAACTCAAGATACTCATCGCCTCATCGGAAGTTTACCCCTACGCGAAGACCGGAGGCCTCGCCGATATTACCGGCTCCCTGCCCAAAGCCTTAAAACAACTGGGGCACGATGTGCGAGTCATCATGCCGAAATATAAATCCGTCGCGAAATGCCCACTCGGCATTCATCCCGTTGGTCTGGACATTGACGTGCCTATAGGGGCAACCAGGAAAAAAGGATTTTTATTTCTTGGAAGCCTCAATGAAAACATCCCCATTTACTTCGTAGCCAACGATACCTATTATTTCCGCGATCAAATTTATGGCACCTCTCATGGCGATTACCCGGATAACGCGGAGCGGTTCATTTTCTTTTGCCGAGCCATTCTGGAGGTTTGCAAATCTCTGGGTTTTCAACCTGACATCATTCATTGCAATGACTGGCAAACCGGGCTGGTCCCGGCTTATCTTAAAACCATTTACGCCAAGGACCGATGGTTCCAAAATACCCGCACCCTTTTTTCCGTCCACAACCTGGGGTATCAGGGAAACTTTCCCTCTGCTAAACTGAAAGCCTCCGGTCTGCCTTTCTCGGTATACACGCCTGAGGGGGTCGAGTTTTATAACTATTTCAGCTTTTTAAAATCCGGGTTGGTGTACGCGGATCTTCTGAACACTGTGAGCCCCACTTATGCCCGAGAAATTCAGACCAAAGCTTTTGGCTTTAAAATGGATGGCGTTCTGCGCAATCGGTCTAAGGATCTGTTTGGTATATTAAACGGCGTCGATACCCTGGAATGGAATCCTGCTCTCGACCCGTGGATCGCAAAAAACTACGACCCAAAATCCATAAAGGGAAAAGCCGCTTGCAAAAGCAACCTGGCAGACTTATTTTCTCTCAAGGTCACTGATAAAATTCCCATACTGTCGATGGTCACCCGCCTATCGAGTCAGAAGGGAATCGAACTGGTCATAGAAACCATGGACGACATCCTGGCTACTGGGGCGGCACTGATCATTCTGGGTTCTGGAGACCCAAAATATGAAAAATATTTTTTGCAGATGAGCAAACGGTACCCGGATCAAATCGGTACTCATATCGGATTTGATGAAAAGTTAGCCCATAAAATTCTGGCTGGTAGCGATCTTTTGTTGATGCCTTCGCAATATGAGCCCTGCGGGCTGACGCAAATGTATGCTTTGAAATACGGGACCATCCCTGTTGTCCGCGCGGTGGGGGGGTTGCAGGACTCCATAAAGGAGTTTAATAAAAAAACGTTGAAGGGAACGGGTTTTAAATTTAAAAAGTTTGAAGTTGATTCCTTCTTTCAAGCGGTGCAAAAGGCGTTGTCCCTTTACCAAAAGAAGAAAGATTGGCGTCGGCTGATGTTGAATGGCATGGAGGTGGATCACAGCTGGGACCGAGCGGCCCGAAAATACTGTCAGGTCTATATGCGTGCCCTGAAGAAGTGAGGTCTTATGAAAAAAAATAAACTGGGTGTCGAAATCCTTCAGGATATCACCCGCATTGCCAACTCCACGCTGGATCTCGATGAAACCCTGGCACAAATCATCGAGACCATCAAAACCAAATTATATATCGACGGTTGTTCGATTTATCTCGCCGATGAAAGCTGCAAATTTCTAGACTTAAGAGCAAGCAACGGACTTCGCCAGGATACCTCCCCGTTCGTCCGTCTGGAAATTGGCAAGGGCATCACCGGCTGGGTTGCCCAGCACAAGTCCACCCTGGCTCTCAGTGACGCCCACAATGACCCGCGATTTGTCTACTTTCCCGAAATAGAAGAAGAAAAATTTAAATCCATGCTGTCGGTTCCCATCCTGGTGAATGAACAATCTATTGGCGTCGTCAATGTTCATACTGTGGAACAAAGGGAGTTCACCGACCTTGAGATCCTCATTATGGAAACCATCGCCAGCCAGATGTCCGGATGCATTAGAAACGCCATTCTATATAACAACAGTCAAATGCTCCTTAAAGAGCAAACAATTTTTTACGATATCAGCCTGGCGGTGCAAACATCCATCAAACTCGAACATGGCCTATGGATTATCTTAAGCGGCATCACCATGGGAGAAGCCGGCGGATTCAACCGGGCCATGATTTTTATCATCAACGAAAAAACCGATACCCTGCAGGGATACATGGGCCTCGGACCGGATACTCCGGAAGATGCCTTCCGCATCTGGGCCGAATGGGGACGCAAAAAGCAAAATATGCTGCACTGGATTGTCACCGAGGCGGATAAGGATGAATATAAAAATTCCGGATTCAATCAATTCGCTCAAAGTTTGCGTTTCCCCATCCAGCCGGGGACAAACATCCTGGTCGAAACGGTGATTCAAAAAACTCCTTTCAATGTCACCGATGCAAGTAACCATCCTCTGGTCAACGACGAGTTCCTTCACGCCCTGGGAACGAATGCTTTTGCCACCATACCACTCATTGCCCACAAGGAGGTTTTAGGGGTCATCCTGGTGGATAACCGATATAACAACCAACCCATCTCAGACGAGCAACTCCGTCTTTTGACCCGGTTTGCCACGCATGCGAGTTGGGTGATTGAAAACTCCCGATTGCTCACCAAGCTGCTGGAGACCAATAGAGAACTTCTCTCCGCCAAAGAGCAACTGGTGCAATCGGAAAAATTGGCCGCTTTGGGGGAAATATCCGCAGAGGTGGCGCACGAAATCAAAAATCCGCTGGTTTCCATCGGCGGATTCGCCCGCCGCCTCGAAAAAAAAATCAAACAATTTTCCGAGAAATTTGATCACGATGAAGAATTAAAGAATATAGCGGATTATTCCAATATCATTATGTCCGAAGTCGATCGTCTGGAAAAACTTTTGACAAATATCCTGATGTATTCGAAAGCCGGTGTTCTGGAGCGCGAGGCATGCGATATCAATGAGCTTCTCGAAGAGGGGGTTTTTCTATTCAAATCAGGGTTTTTTATGAAAGGTATCGCCGTACATCGGCAACTGGAAAAGGATCTTCCTCCTCTTCAGCTTGACAAGCCAAAAATCAAACAGGTGCTGATCAATCTGTTTTATAATGCGATGGAATCCATGCCATCAGGCGGAGAACTCTTCATACAAACCTATCATGAAAAATATATCGGCGGAAAAAATGTAATCACCGTGCGTATTGAGGATACTGGTGGCGGGATCGCTCAGGATATTTTTGAAAATATTTTTAATCCCTTTTTCACCACAAAATCTTCCGGTACCGGATTGGGGCTTTCCATTTCTCGAAAAATTATCGAAATTCATGGGGGAACCATTCAAGTCGAGAATAATTTTGGACGTGGAGTTACTGTATTTCTTCATTTACCATTGCAAAATTGATGCGATTATTATAAACAACGAGTGTCCCGCTAATTTTATGAGGACATCTCTAAAAATTAGTTTATTACAGGAAATTGAACATTGTACAAGGATTTCTTATATCAGTGGCACGGGCGACCTATCCTTAAAGTTTATGCGGAAGTGCGGAATTTAATTCCGCCTTTCTAGTGTCCCGTGCGGACAGGCTGGAAAGCCTGTCCCACTAAAACAAAGCTATTCCCTTAAATTGACGATTAGGAGCATTTAGTCAATTTTTAGAGATGCCTATGATTTATTTATCGGTTTGTATCTTACGGTTTTATTTTAGAAAGGAATTTCTGCGATTATTCCCTGAATACTGTTTTCCAGCCTGGAGCAGGATATGAAAAAAATTTTGGTGGTTGATGACGAGCAAAATATCAGATTTCTCTACAAAGAAGAACTGGAAGATTGCGGCTATCAAGTCACCGTGGCGGCAACTGCGGAAGAGGCGATGGAAAAAATCCAGCAGGACAAACCGGATATCATCACCCTGGATATTAAGATGCCCGGAATGGATGGCATTGAGTTTATGAGAAAATTAAAGGAAGATAAGAACGATATCCCCGTGATCCTTTGTTCCGCCTATGGACGCTATAAACAGGATTTTCGGGTCTGGGCGTCCGATGCGTATGTGGTAAAATCCGCCGACCTCCGGGAATTGAAGTCCACGATCAAGGATATTCTTGGTGAAATTAGTTCGCAATGACCGACTTCCCCGACAGCCAGCATCCCCAGGGGTTCCGATTCCAACTGATGCCTTGATTTGGCAACATGACTTTTTAACCGGATTTTAATTCTTTCTATGGTCACCCTAACAAAATCAGTGATCGAGCCAAATTTCATCGCGGTAGAAGGCGCGATTGGAGCCGGGAAAACATCTTTGGTCAAATTGCTGGGAAAACAATTTGACGCCAGACTGGTTCTTGAGAATGACGAAGGAAATCCGTTTCTCCCTAAATTTTATCAGGACAAGGAATCGTTTGCCTTTCAGACGCAAATTTTTTTTTTACTGAACCGCTACAGCCTATACCTGAATCTGGCACAAAGAGACCTCTTCAATTCGGTGGTTTTAACGGATTTTCTGTTTCAAAAAGATCCCCTTTTCGCCAACCTTAATTTAAAGAGCCATGAACTTCAGCTGTATAATCAAATATTTGACCTGATAAAGTTTCGTCCCCCGAAACCGGATCTGGTCATTTTTCTGCAAGCCGATACGGATATTCTTAAAGAACGGATCGAAAAAAGAAGCCGAGATTATGAATTCTATCTGGATTGGGATTATCTGGAAGCCGTCAATAAGGCCTTTAACAATTTTTTCTTTTATTACTCGGAAACCCCTCTTCTGGTCGTCAATACCAACGAGATTGATTTCGTCGAAAAAAAAATTGACCTTCAGGAGTTGATTAATAAGATCAATCATCATAAAATTGGCAGAGAGTATTACAATCCGCTTGGATCCTGACAGGACCGGGACGGGGCAAGAAAATTGATTCATAGTAGATCGTGTTCGTAGGGGGACCTTTTCATCAAGGCCTCAAACTCAGAAGATGCGATTTATTGTAATTTCCAGCCTGCCCATCCTTCCTCGTCGGTGGGCTTTTTATTTTTTTATTCCCCCGCCGCGAGTTTAGGCTTCCCTGTTTTCAGGTCCAACGTTCAGCTGTTCAGGAGAACTGTCATGGATAGAAAACAAGTCACCATACCGTCCATCATCGGCAAGAAAAATTCCCGGTCCAAAATTACGGCTCTGACAGCCTATGATTTCTGCTTCGCCAGGATACTGGACGCAACGGATATCGACATCATCCTTGTGGGAGACTCTCTCGCCATGGTCGCACTAGGATTTTCCAACACCCTTCCTGTCACCATGGATGCAATGATCCTGCTTACCCAGGCTGTTAAACGGGGGGTCCAAAACAGCCTGATTGTTGGAGACATGCCTTTTATGTCGTACCAGATTTCCGACGAGCAGGCGATCGCCAATGCCGGTCGTTTCCTTCAGGAAGGAGGGGCGGCGGCGGTCAAACTCGAAGGCGGCGTCAAGGTTTCTCAAAAAGTGCACGCCATCGTCCAGGCGGGAATCCCGGTGATGGGACACATCGGCCTCACCCCACAATCCGTGCATCAATTTGGCGGCTATAAAGTACAGGGGAAGAATTTGCTTCAAGCCCGACAGATCAAACAGGACGCCCGCGAACTGGAAAAGGCTGGCGCGTTTGCCGTTGTTCTCGAAGGAATTCCCAGTGACCTGGCAGGTGAAATCACGGATTGCTTGAAAATTCCAACCATCGGGATTGGCGCGGGACCTCATTGCGACGGCCAGATCCTGGTCCTTCACGATCTTTTGGGATTGACGCAGGACTTCACTCCCAAGTTCGTCAAGAAATATGCGAATTTGAACGCGGAAATAAAAAAGGTGGTAGGCAGCTATATCGAAGAAGTGCGCTCAGGCGCATTTCCGGGAAAAGAACACTCTTACGGGAACGAAAAACAATCGCTTAAAAAAGTGGACAATTCCGATGGAAATCATTAAATCCATCACCGGGATGAAGCAATGGTCCGATCAAGTCAGAAGTTCGCACAAAACCATTGGTTTTGTTCCCACCATGGGCTGTCTGCACGAAGGTCATATGAGCCTGGTCCTGGAATCCGTTTCTACCTGCGATGTGACGGTGGCCAGTATTTTTATCAACCCCACCCAGTTCGGCGAAAATGAAGACCTCGACCAATACCCGGTAAATCTGGAAGCAGATCAGCGACAACTGGAAACCGCCGGAGTGGACGTGTTATTTCTGCCCTCTCGAAACACCATGTACCCGAAGGGCTATAAAACTTTTGTCACTGTTGAGGAAATCACCGATCACCTGTGCGGCAAGAGCCGCCCGGGGTTTTTCCGGGGTGTCGCCACCGTTGTCCTCAAGCTGTTTAATATTGTTCGACCGCATGCCGCTTTTTTCGGCAACAAAGACTGGCAACAGGCAACGGTGATAGAGAGCCTGGTTCGAGATCTGGACCTGGACGTATCCATCAAACGCCTGCCCATTGTCAGAGAACCTCAGGGGCTGGCAAAAAGTTCCAGGAACCTCTATTTATCCAAAGAGGAAACAGAGCCTTCGCTATCTCTCTCCCGCGCCCTGGATGCAGCCCGACAAAGAGTTCTAAACGGAGAATCCTCCGCGCAGAAGATACGGCAGGAAATTCGCGAACAGATAGAAAAGTATGACAAAGCAGAAATCGATTATATTTCAGTATGTGATCCAGAAAGCTTTATAGAGCAGGAAGAAATTAAGGGAAGTTCCTTGATAGCCCTTGCCGTTCGGATTGGCAAGACTCGTTTAATAGATAATTGCATTGTAGGGAGAGTGAAATGCAGCGAATAATGTTAAAATCCAAACTTCATCGGGCCCGTGTCACCGACACCAAAATGGACTACGAAGGTAGCATCGAAATTGATGAAAACTTGTTGGAACGGGTGGGTATCGCCCCGTATGAACAGGTTCATATTTATAATATTAACACCGGCGACCGTTTTATCACTTACGCCATAATAGGGAAACGCGGCAGCGGAGTGTTCTCCCTTAATGGAGCCGCCGCCCGTCTGGCTCAGATTAATGATCGCATCATAATTGCGGCTTATGGTATTATAGACCCTGAAGTTGAAAAGCATGCGCCAAAGGTTGCACTTCTTGATATTAATAATGAAGTTGTGTAGTGTCATTCATTTATTAACGAGAAAGCCTCCCCTTCCGGGTATTTGACGCAGATTTTTTATCAATCATTCTCAATCGAATCGATTTTAATTTAATGGATATTTTTATAACTCTCGGCCTTGTGCTCATGGTCTGGATGTGTCTGGACTGCATTCAACGTAAGGAACATTTTATCTGGATCGTCATCATGGTGGTGTTGTTCCCCGTGGGTGCCGTCATCTATTATTTTGCCGTTAAAACCAAAGGTAAAAAACGCGGCAATCTATTTCCGATGCCTTCCAAACCGAAAGAGGTAGAATCGGAAGATACAATGCACCTCAAGGAATTGATTAAAAAGCATGAAAAAGCTTTCCATTATGAAAAACTGGGCCAGGTTTATTTCGATCAAAAAAATTATGAGCTGGCCATTCCGCAGTTTGAGTCCGCGATAAAAAAAGATCCCGAAATGAACGAAGCCCGATATGGGCTGGCAAAAAGTCTGCACGGATTGGGAAAATACAAGGAAGCGATTGAGGTCCTTGAGGCTCTTATCAAAGAGGATAAGAAATTTGACTACGGGAATGCCATTTTCGGACTCGCCGAATGTTACCGCATGGCGGGAATGGAAGAAAAGGCCCTGGAAACCTATAAGGAAGTGATCGACTCATTTGCTTTCTTCAAAGCTTATTATCATTATGGCCGCATGCTTGACAAAATTGGACAAAAACAGGAAGCCATTGATCAAATGAAAAGCCTCATTGGTTCCTCCAAAGATTTACCGGAATACAAACTGGAAAAAGAACGTTATTGGATTGAAGAAGCCTATAAATTTTTAAGAAAAAATGGTATTGAATTCGCCTGATAATTAATCATGCGGTTAAACATTAAATAGATAAGAGGATTTTTTAAATGACCGTCCTGGCACAAAATCTAAAAATGATTCGTAAAAACCTGGGCCATACGCAAATGGCTTTGTCTAATGTTTTAGATATTGGATTCCGAACCTATGTCCGTTATGAAGCGGGCGAAAGAGATGCGCCCATTGCCCTCATGGTAAAACTAGCCAAACTGGGGAATATCTCGCTGGATCGTTTACTGACCACCGAATTGGATACTGAGGATCTGAAAATTCCAGATGTTCAAAAAATACCCGCAACAGCAATAAATTTGCAAGTTATTGGTGGAAGCCTGGATGATGGACGTTTGATGTTCAAGGGATTAAAAAGTGACTTCCTGATCAGCACCGACAATAGCGAAAAAAAGCTTCTGACCCAGTTTAGAAAAATGGACAAACCCAAGAAGGACAAGTACCTGGTTGACATGGAATGGATGCTGAATAATGGCAAAGCAACGTTTCAAGCCGGAAACAAGAAAAAAGTGGCCAAGAACGTGGTCAAGGCTAACAATACCGCCCGTTTGAAAAAGATGACCAAGGCCATTAAAAAAATCACCCTCAAGGGCTGATTACCATCTCCCCGGTAATTTTTTAATGCCTGACAAACCGTTGGAACAACGCCCGTGAGTTGAGTGAGAAAGATTCTCTTTCCGCTCAAGTTCATGAGGTGGCGGCCCGTTATTTGCGTAAAAATTTCCTCAGCAAATCCTCGATATCATAAAAGAGCGCAATCGGTCGCCCATGCGGACAGGTGAATGGCAATTCTGTCCGCTCCAAGTCCGAAATCAATTTGGCGATTTGATCTGGCCCCATCGGGTGGTTGACCTTGATCGCATTGCGGCAGGACATCATGATGAGGATGTCTTCATATTTTTCCTGCAAAACTTGCGACTCTCCCTGACGCGGCAACAGCTCGACAATATCTCTTAGAATGTGTTCATGGTCGTTGTTCTTCAAGATGGCCGGAACCGATCGCAAGAGAAATTCGTTTTTCCCGAAGGCCTCCAATTCCAGCCCCCACGCCGCCAGCTTTTCCAAATGCAGGCCCAGCAATTCAGACTCACCGGGAGAAAATTCCACAGCGATTGGAAAAAGAAGCTGTTGCACTTCCACCTTTTTATTTTTTGCGGCGTCACGAAATTGTTCATACAGGATTCTTTCGTGCGCCACATGTTGATCGATAATGACCATTCCCTTTTTACCCTGAAGAACGATGAAGGAATTATCCAGTTGCCCCAGCGGTTCAAATTCCGAGAAAATCAAACTGGAAACAGGAACGGGTTTTTGATCATAATACATTGCCTTTTGATCCGCGTTGGCAATGGAGCGCGATGCCTCGCCATGCGGTTTGTAAAGCGTCTCCATCGCATTCGACAGGGTTTGCTGGTGCCTGTGCGCTGAGTAAGCGTTTGCGTCATTTCTCGATGGAGGCAGAAAGGCGTGAACCTGTTGCCCCTTCGGTGAGGCATAACTGGCTTCACTTTCACTAACACGGTATTCGGGTTCTTCCTGCGAGGACAGCAGAGACGCCTTTTCGTTGCGGCTGAGCGAGTTTCTCACTTCCTCGCTCACCAGTTGATGCACTTCCTGCTGAAACGCAAAGCGGACCTCAGCCTTACTGGGATGCACATTCACATCGAGCAATTTTGGGTCCATCGACAAATTCAGAAAAATCACCGGGTGTCGGCCCCTCGGCAAAAGGTGGCTGTAACCCTGCTGGGTGGCGTGCAAAATGACCTTGTCGCGTATGAACCGTTGGTTGATGAAACAAAATTGTGCCGACCGATTGGAGCGTGTGTATATGGGGCTGGAAATATACCCTTGTAGTTTGTAGCTTCCTGATTCCCTGTTGACCGTCACCAGTTCCTTAGCCAGATCAGATCCAAACAGCTCAGCGATTCGGTAAAGCAATTGATCCGTCGGAAGCGTGGTGATGATTTCCCGGCCATTGTGCTTCAAATTAAATTGAATCTGCGGATTCGCCAGTGCCTGTTGGGTGACCACCTGTGATATATGCGAGAATTCGGTCGAATCGCCTTTAAGAAATTTTTTGCGCGCCGGGGTGTTGTAGAATAAATGCGCGACCTCCAGGGTCGTGCCCCGGGGGCAGGCGATGTCTTTCACAGCCGCCATCGTCCCTCCTTCAACATTGACCAGAGCCCCGCCCTGATTTTCATCGCTCGCGGTGGACAGGCGCACTTTCGCAACCGATGCAATGCTGGGCAACGCTTCACCACGAAACCCGAGGGTATGAATGACTTCCAAATCTTCTGGATGCGCGATCTTACTGGTGGCGTGCCGTGCGAAGGCCAGTTCAGCGTCTTCCCTGGACATGCCCAGGCCATTATCCGTCACTTTGATGAGGTTTTTCCCGCCCGCTTCAATATCGATTTGAATGCGCGTGGCACCGGCGTCGATGGAATTTTCAACCAACTCCTTGACGACGGATGCGGGGCGTTCCACCACTTCACCGGCGGCGATCTGGTTGGCCAATGCTTCGGGAAGAACATGAATTCTAGAATTTTTTGTACTGGAAATTGGGGAAGACATGCGATTTGTTGGTTAAAAGGTGGCGGGTTATTTCTAATGATTATTAGAACCTATCCGATCTAATTGTAAGGTTACAATAAGAGGTGAACGCAAAGCAATTCTAGATTTCTTCCCCTATCCGTATGAACTCATTTTATAAAAAAAATATCTCCCCCTTTAAAGCGCGATGGACGTTGCCGGCCGCACTGCCCGACACAACATCGGAACGGGTTGCAGTTCTCTCCACAAAGACGGGGGATGTGACGGTTCGCTACGACAACCTTCTCATTCACAGCGCTTACGATCCGGTTAAAGAAGGGGAACAATTTGCCAAGGACATCGGACCGGGAAGTTTTGTTTGTTTGTACGGGTTTGGCCTGGGGTATCACGTTCGTGCGTTGCTGGAGAAAATTGGTCCCGCGGGAAAACTCTTGGTCATCGAGTTGAACCCCGATCTGCTGGCGGCGGCTATGATTCTAAGGGACCAGACAACGCTGTTATTGGATAGACGCTTACACCTTATTTTTGGCCGGGAGGAAACCAGTGTCTCCAAAGAGATTTCGGAGCAGATGGAAACATGGAGTGAGGTATCGGAGTCACCGCCTGAGGTGCTGTTTCATTCGCCGTCTTTCAAATGCATACCGGAAGGCTTTCCCTCTCTCACCAATGCTCTCGAAGTGATGCTGATGGAGCGCCGGTTTCCCGCAGTCCTCGGTGATCTGGAAACCCAGAACTATATTTTAAACCAGGAGATCATCCGGCAGAGTCCCGGAATCAATGCGCTTTCGGGGACGCATCATGGCCAGCCGGGAATTCTGGTCAGTGCCGGGCCCTCGCTGGACGACCTTCTCCCGCATTTGCAACGGTTTGGCGACATGGCTGTCATCGGCTGTGTGGACACCGCTCTACCCATCCTGACGCGGGCGGGGATTCGTCCCCATTATGTGTTCACCCTGGACCCGCAGGAAGAGAGCTTCCGGTATTTCCGGGAAAATCTCGACAGCGCTTTCAAATTGATTTATACCCCCTCGGCGCACCCTAAAATTATGTCCCATTTTCAGGGAGAAAAATTCGTGGTGTTCAAGGAGAACCATTCCCTGTATAAAAATGAGCAGGCTCTAATAAATGAAAAAGGGTCCACGAAGTCAGGGGGATCGGTCTCCTGCCTGGGGCTCGACAGCCTGATCTGGTTGGGATGCGACCCGGTTTTTCTGACCGGGCAGGACTGCGCTTATTCGGGACGACGGACCTATTCCCGCTATTCCGACCGCAACCTGCAACTGCTCGACCGGATTCCTCACGGCACCCTCGTCAAT
This sequence comes from Nitrospinota bacterium, assembly GCA_027619975.1. Taxonomy (NCBI): domain Bacteria; kingdom Pseudomonadati; phylum Nitrospinota; species Nitrospinota bacterium. Next base: position 20,861 of record JAQCGX010000019.1, on the reverse strand, counting down.
ACACATTCGGAGCAAGCCGGGTTGAGCAAACAAATCACCATCGCTGGAGCCTGCGGGTCGAAGGTTGTAACCAGTCAGGCCATGTTCAGTTATAAGCGAACCCTTGAGCAAATAGCGATCCAACATCCTGAGACAACAATATATAACCTGATTTCACATGGGGCGGAACTTGAAAATATCACCCATTTGGGGTCAGTCAATGAACTGATAGAAAAATCAGCCTCTATTATAGAGGCGCAAGAATCGATATGAAAAAATACACTCCCATTCTTCTATTGCTTGCCATCGTTTTATTTTTTGTGACCGACCACCTCAAGCTGGACCCTTCTAAAAACAAGGGAAAAGTAAAAGGCGAAAATTCCACCCCCTCCCCCACTGAGGATCATGAGCATTCCGAGGGTTCTGATTCCGATCATTCAGATCCTGAAAATATAAAACGGATGGCGATCTTTCATTTCAATGAAGGCAATAAAAGTCTGCGGCAGGAGAAATGGGAGGATGCGGAAAAAAACTACCAAAAGGCGTTGCGCCACAATAGGGAATTCCAGGAAACATATATCAACCTCAGCACAACCTACTTTCGGGCGAAAAAGTTTGATGAGGCGCTGAAAACGCTTCAGGAGCTGGAACAAATCAATGCTTCCAACCCGCTCCTGCATTACAACCTGGCGTGTTACTACTCTTTAACGAATCAACCGGAAGCCAGTTTGGACGCTTTAAAAAACGCGGTGGGTTTTGGTTATAAGAACTTTCAGGAAATCCAGACCGATCCCGACCTGGAAAGTTTGAGAACAAAAGCGGGTTTTAAGGCGTGGTTCCTATCCATCCAGAGCAAATCTTGAAATCATGAATTGATCATTTGTCGTTCATCGCAATCAACTTCACCTTACCTTTTTCACCGATGGCCAGGGCCTTACTACCGTCCAAAATGGACGACAACAAAGAACCGATACATTCCTTCCTCCAGCCCTTCAACAAAAAATGATCTTCAACATTTTTATCCTGTTCGTAGCATTTCACAAAATCGTGAATTTGCTTGCGATGCGCCAGAACGCTGGGTTCAATTTTTATCTCCTCGGAACGGATCTGCACAAATGCCGCCAAAAGCTCTTCCACCCCCCTGCCCGTTGAGTAGCCGTCATATTCCGGTATTTCAGGGATCTGATCTTCAGCAAGCGCTAAACCCTTTTCGATGGCATTTATAATCGCCTCGCCGCATTTACCGACTTCCTTACCGTGGAATCCCCGGATGTTCGCAAGATCGCCCGGTTTCTTTGGCAATATTCTGGCGATTTCCAGGAGAGGCTCATCCCGCACAACCGCTTTCGGCAGACAGTCTCGCTCAATTGCCTCATCTTCGCGCCATGCGGCCAACTCAACCATAACCGCCAAATTCTTGCGCTTGAGATTTCTGATATTTTTTATTTTTAAGAATTGTCGGCGCGGATCGGGAAGCCCATACGCATCGGGATTTTCCAAATTCACAAACTCACCCTCAATCCAACTCAGGCGGTCCATTTTCGTAAGCACCTGAATAAGCTTTTTGTAAACCGGCAATAAGAACCTGGCATCGTCCAGAGCATAATCGATCTGGCTTTGACTCAACGGCCTTCGACACCAGTCGGTATATGTTTCCGTCTTTTGAATTTTTTTATTGAGGACCTTTTGTACAATCTTGGCAAAGGATATCTGCGAGCCCCAGCCAACCAGGGCCGCCGCTACCTGAGTGTCGAAAACAGGAGTGATGACCTCCCCTGTCAGGCGAACCAGAATTTCCAGATCCTGCCTGGATGCATGAAAGATTTTGATTACTTTGGGATTCCTAATAATATCCAGGAATGGACTGAGGTCGGAAATGAGAATTGGATCGATCGCGGCACAAACGTCGTCACCGGCCACTTGAATGAGGCCCAGGCGGTGAAAATAGGTTCGCTCCCGGACAAACTCTGTGTCGAGCGCCAGAACTTCACACGTTTTCAATTTCTCACAGAGGATAGCAAGTTCATCCTCGGTGGTAATATACATAACATTCTCCAAATGATTGATCAGGGCAAATCTAAAAATGCTATATTTAGTACCACATTTATAGATGCTTGGGGGGGGAATTTGAGGTGCAGGCCAAGAATTTTCGTCTTTTGCCCCTGTCCGGGCAGGGGAAATCCAAGTGCCTTTGCAGAAAAGCATAATGTGCAGGACATCTGGACCTTTAAAAAGCCTAAATTAACCAATAGCTTATTAAATTGTCCGGCACATTATGCTTTTTTGGAGCAAGAAGTCTTTACACACTTGTTTCGTCCATCTGAATATTGGATTTCCCCCAGGTTTTCTGACGGTCCATATCTTCCATGTTTACATCCTGGTCGATATAATCCGGCATCCCCTCACTTTTTTCTTTCCAGTACTTTTTGCTCAACTTTTTTGGTGACAGGACTCGCTTCAATTCTCCATCTGCATCAAAAATTCTTACTTCGAAAAACATAACGTTCTCCCAATTCGAAATAAAAGCCTTTCATCCTCCTTTATTGTCTCCATCACACTCAATCTCCACATTCCCTTTTGGCCGTTTAAAGGTTTACTAGGAATTACACAATAAATATTTAGATAAAAATTGTCAAGCAAATAAGTTCCATTATTTCAATGAGTATGCTTATTATAATTACATTGATAATGATAAATATTATTAAATGAAGCCTTGGTTATTTGCCAGGAATTGAGGGTCAATATTCGCGAAACAGAGAATATAACAATAACTATAATAAAATCAACTATTTAATAAATATCCACAAACTCTTACCATCGAAAGAATAGAGGTAAGCTATTGTTTTAAAAATTATTAACGTATAATCGAATTATTTATTGAGGCCAGGGGGAAAAGAAGGGTTTTTGTTTGACTTTTTGCTACCGATAACCTAATTTTAATATCGTATATTATGTAACGAGGTATTCATTTTATGGTGCCTATTTTTGGAAATTTTCTAGAATGATGAAGATCCTGGGCGTCGATTCGTCGATCCCGCTGGCTAGTATTGCCCTCCTCGAAAACAATCGCATTATTTCCGAAACCTATTTAGAAGATAGAGCAGGTCATTCAGACGGCCTTTTAAGGGCTGTGGACTGTGTATTATCCCAAGCCCGAATCCACCTGAAGGATGTCGGTGGATTCGCTATCACCACCGGCCCTGGTTCTTTTACGGGACTGCGCGTTGGAGTGAGTCTCATCAAGGGATTTGTGCTTGCCAGGGAAATACCTTTTAAGGGGATCGATACGTTGGAAGCAGTTTCCGCATGTGTGGAACCCACATCCCACCCTATATGCGCACTTTTGGATGCCCGAAAAAAAGAAGTCTATTGTGCATTTTTCAAGTATCAAGGAAATTACCGGAAGCGTTTGACTTCGGACAGAGCCATCACCCCTGAAGAATTATGCAGCAATATTTCTGAACCCACCGTTTTCATTGGCAACGGACTGGATACTTACAGCGAATTTCTCCAGCACGAGTTAGGGTCTCGATTTATCGATGGCTCAAAAACGAGAAGCCGCACCGTGGCGGCAAGCGCGGCAATTCTGGCAAAACCTTTTTTGGACCAAAATCCCAGTATGGACTTGGATGAATTAAAAATTACATACGTCAGAAAATCGGAAGCGGAAATACATTTACAGAAAAAACAACAACTGGAGGTCGGAAACATGAAAATCAATGCCGAGCTACTCGAAAAAATTACCAATGAAAACGAAGAGTTCAAAAAGCTCTATGAGGAGCACACCGTTTTAAATAATAGAGTCGAAAAATTAAATAAAATGAAATTTTTGTCGGCAGAACAGGAACTGGAAAAGAAAAAACACCAGAAAGAAAAGCTGAAAGCCAAAGACCGGCTCGAAGAAATTCTCAGCACGTTTCAGGCCTGATTGTATTTTCTTAATTGCGCCAGGAGTGGAGCGAGAACAGAGCTCTAAAAGCCTAAGGAAGCATCCGCCTTTTAAGCGGCAGGGGTTTTTGTAGAAAAACCTGTAGCACCTTTTAGCAATTGCCACAGGAAGCGGAAAGACATCACCTTATCAGCAGAATAATAATCCCCGATCACGCCCACAAGGGTGGCCGCCTGATCCGGATTTCCGGCCAGGGTGCGGATGACCCGGTTGCACAGGGGACGATTGTAAATCAGCCACTGAAGAATTTTACTCAGCAGGAATTTTTTTTTGAACTCTTGATTCCGTAATCCTTCATAGGCAGACAGCGCGGCTCTGGAAAAATCTTTTTTCTTAAAAGCCGCATCGATGACCCCGCTGGCAATCTGCGCACTACGTAAAGACAGATAAATTCCTTCTCCAGTAAACGGATCGATGAACCCCGCCGCATCGCCCACCAGTAGCAATCCGCCTGCTTTTGGAGGTCGCACGGAAAACGCCAGTGAATCGACACTCCTCACCTTTTCTTCCACTTCGCCCTTATCCAGCAGGCTTCGACGCAACGGATTTTGCAGGACCGTCTGCACGTAGAAGCCCTGGAGGTCTGTTCCTTGCAAACAATTTTTATCGACCACAAGAACCACGTTGACCTGATTTTTGCCTGTAGGAGCGATGCCTGTGTAGCCAGGAGGACTGATATGCATGTAACAGTAATCCAGCAGTGGTTTCGGGACCGTCCAGTGAGCGGCCAGCGCAATTTTTCCGGAGCCAGTGTTTTTTTTCTTCAAAGCAAATCGCCTGAGGGAAATACCATTCCTGCCCCCGGCATCCACAACCACAGGGGAACGAAACTCAAAAGCCTTGCGGGACGCGCCCCGGCCACGTACTCCAATAACATTCCCATCTTCGATAATAAAGTCGGTCACCTTGTGCCCTTCCCTCACCTCAACACCCACCTGTTTCACTTTCTGCATCATCAATTCATCAAAGACAAACCGTGGCAATGACAGACTGGTCATCGGTCCCTTCACATCTGGATGGGGCGGGTACTCTATAGCAAGCTCCGTATTTTCATAGGAAGAAATGGCCACTCCACGCAACCGTAACGGCGATGTGGCTTCAATGGCGGAAAGCACTCCCAGTTCATCGAGAATGGGATCTGCAGCAGGGCTGATAAATTCTCCGCAGACTTTATCGCGGGGAAAAGTGGCCTGATCCAAAAGCATCACTTTATGACCTGACCGAGCCAGAAATAAGGCCGTGGCTGAACCTGCAGGCCCGCCTCCTATGACAATGACATCGTAACGGTTCATCAGGAATGCTTCTTGTTGCCTACCAGTGCGATTCTGTAAGGAAAGTGACGGTGAATTTCAAATTGGGGAATTCCCGCTTCGCGTGCCAGTTTGAAAAACTCGGCAGGTGTGAAAGCATTCATCACGGAAACCGGCGCGTCAAACCGGGTCAACCGGTTTTTGGTCAGTAAACGGGTCAGCAGAAATATAGCGGCGTGAGCGATTCGGCTCCGGTGCAGGTCATTGACGATAAAACCATATCGGCTGATTTTATAAATAGCGGTCAGGATGGCCACCGCTTTCTCCCATGAGAAGTGATGCAACGAGAGGGAGTTGATCACCAGGTCGAAACTATTTTCCCGAAACGGCAATGCTAAAACATCGCATTGGACCAATTCGATTTCCGGGAAACGCGCCGTCATTTCACGGGCGAATTTCAGCATCTTAAAATTGATGTCGATCGCTTGAATGCGAACGGGAACCCCAAGCTTGCGGGCCAGCTCCGCCAGGGCGACTGGCTGGTCGGCGGATCCCGTAGCGACATCCAGAATTGTTACCGGGCGCGACTTCTTGTGGGCGCGGAGGAATATCCCTGCATGATGAAGCAACACACGATAACCGCTCAGATAACGGTTGACCCTGCGCACATCACCCAGGCTTTCCCGCACTTCTTCGTAAGGCGCTTCATCCAGGTCAAGCAGTTCCGCCCGCAGGTTCCTGGGCGGCGGCGAAAAAATCATGCGTTACATCCCTCCACCGGATGAGCAGTTACAGGAGTTTCAGTTTTTGAAAAAAAAGTAGGCTTCCCCTTGGGAAATTTTTTTCTTGATCAGATCCAAGGCAATATCTATAAAAACACCTCTAAAAATCGGTATCAAAATCAAGAACCCCAAAACATCAGTCACAATCCCTGGAGTGATAAGAAGCATGCTGGCGATGGCCATAACGGCTCCGTTCAAAACATCTTTCTCCGGCAGAGTTCGGGATTTCAAATGCCACTGCATCTTTTCAAACGCCTCTTTCCCCCAGCTGCGCCCGACCACCACGCCAACCAGTATAGTCAGCATGATCACATTGACGGTGTTTAGGATGCTGATATAGTCACTCACCCATGTTAACCCGTAAATTTCAACTATTGTTCCCAAGGCGAAACACAAAGTTACAATTAAACTCACAATCACTCCCTCAATTCAGGTCCAAACAATTTGCAAACTATTTCCCTTTTCTTTGCAGAAGCGGAAAAGGAAATATGGAAGCTCCTAAAATATCAAAATTATGGGTCTTGTGGAAGCAGTCAATACGCATCTCGTGAAACCAAGTCCACACACCCCTCTCGGCGAAATGTAACCAATCCCGCACAATCGTCATTTAACTTCGTTCAAAAAGAAGAAAAATCCTCCCGGAGCATCCTTACCCTACACCCTTTATCGCCTATAAGGTGGGGCTTTTGATAGAAAGTTTTCATAAATAAAATTTTTCTACCGATTTTTCCAGCCTTGATTCTCTTTCGGTAAGGGAATTGCAAATTCCAATAATTACAATGAATTGGGACTTTGCGAATGCGCTCAGTTTTTAGAATGAACCAACGGGAGAATTTACAAAATGAAAGTTTTAGCTATTGACGATGACAGGGATTTTTTAAATCTTTTAGAAGTGTATTTGAAAAAGGTAGGGTACACAACCACCCCTATTTTAGATGCAGAAGGTATTCTGACCGCTATTACCCGGGAAATCTACGATCTTGTGCTGGTGGATTGGATGATGCCGGACGTGGACGGAATCACGGTCATCAAGGCCATTCGCAACCGGGACAAGCAAACAGGGAATAAAACAAAGGTCATCATGGTGACTGCTATTAATAATACAATGGCGAAAAGCTATGCCAAGCGAAGCGGGGCGAATGGTTTTCTCCCCAAATCAGAAGATAGCGATGATTTCAAACTCCGACTATTTGAAACGATCAGAAATGTCATGAACGAACCTGCTATGAGGTAGACCACAATTTGGGATAAGCCAGTGACCCGCCGCTGAAGGCTCACTCGCTCTCCTTAATTGGCAAAGCATCTGATTGCAAATCCTTCACGCGCCGGAGAAATTCAATAATGGCTTCCAGCTGGTTTTCAGATACAAACTGTTCTACATTTTGCTTGTCGGGATTATCTTTATGATGAAATGCGGAGAAATCTTTCCTGAATCGTTCTTTCCTATCAGTCCTGGAAAAATCGTATCTCGCTAACAACCGAACTCCTTTATTACCGCCAACCCCCAGCAAGGAATGACAAAACAGGCAATTGTCTTTAAAGGCTGAAAATCCCGTCTGAGGTGGCGGCCCCGCAACCTTCAGGAGGGGGGAGTAATAGTCTTCCAATTTCGCAAACCGCAATTCCCGAATATTCGCCGTGAGATAACGTTCCTGAAATGGGGCTGCCTTTTTATCGGGAACTATTATCAGAAGAGGGTTCAACCAATCGGGTTTTTGATACTCCGAACGGATGTGAATTCGGGTGGCCAATTGAAGATCATAACGCTTGATATCCGCAACCGACAAAATCCCTTGATAATCGTCGAAACAATTCAAAAGCACCGCATCGCTCAGGCCCTCAGGGTCCATACGATGAACTAATTTGGAAAATGAAATGACGCGAAACTTTGAATCTTTATATCCCAGGGCTTTATCGAAATAGGCGCTGGGGATTTCTTCCGTTCCCAAACTTTCCAGCTGATCCTGGTTCCACTCAAAAGTATCGACTCCCTGCCCTTTTATTTCCTGTCCGATAATTTTGTAAACCCGCTCCTCCGCATGGGCGCCCTGGCCTCCCGAAACGCCCCAAAAAAATGCCAGCGCCATAAAAATTAGAGCTTTGCCTCCTTGACACCCCCAAAAAATTTGTTTCATGGCCTGCAACCCTATATGATAAATTCTTCAAATTGAATACGTCGGGCGTGCTTGTATCCACTCACGAGAAATATGCCCACAGGAATCCGTATTTTGTTATTAAATTTAGGCTATCCAGCTTGCAGGACTAATTTATCATGGAAATATCATCCACCGGTTTAGAAATCAGCCCCAGCAAAATGGATTTCAGGGCTTACTCCATTTCCTGGAATCTCACAAAGAGATGCAACCTCAATTGTGACCATTGCTACCTGGACGCAGACTTTCGCGGTGGCCTAAGAACCGACGAGCTGGACACTCAGCAGTGTTTCAACGTCATCGACCAGATCGCTGAAGTCAATCCAAACGCCTTTCTGATTTTAACCGGCGGCGAACCGCTGTTACGCCCGGACATCTACGAAATCATCCGCTATGCGGCGGATAGAAAATTCATGGTGGTGCTGGGAACCAACGGAACTCTGATCAATCACGCCAACGCGGTGAAGATCAAGGAAGCCGGCGCGCACGGCGTCGGCATCAGCATCGACTCGATGGACCCCGGCAAGCACAACAAATTCCGAGGAGTGGAAAAGGCATGGGAACATTCCATGGAAGCTTTCAAGGTGATGAACGAGGTGGGCATCGATTTTCTCCTCCAGATGTCTGTTTCGGATATGAACTACAAGGAAATCCCGGACGTGGTGGCTTTCGCCGAAGAAATAGGCGCGGTCGCCTTTAATCTCTACTTCCTGGTTTGCACCGGGCGCGGACAAGGCAACACCGACATTTCCAATGAAGCCTATGAAGAAGCGCTGAAAATGCTCTATGAGCAGCAGATGAAGTACAAGGGCCGGTTGATGATCAACTCCAAATGCGCCCCGCAATACAAACGGGTGGTTTATGAAAATGATCCTGATTCCGTCTACACCCGGACCTATTCCGGCGGCTGTCCGGCGGCGACACATTACAGCAGGATTTCCCCTGAGGGCAACCTGACCCCCTGCCCTTTTATCGAGGAATCGGTCGGCAGTTTAAAAACCAACACATTTAAAGATTTATGGGATAACGCGCCGCTCATGAAGGAGCTTCGCAACCGTAAGAATCTGGAGGGTAAGTGCGGAACCTGCGAGTTTTCCGCCATGTGCTCAGGTTGCCGGGCGCGGGCGTTTGCGGAAACCGGAAACTATATGGCCACGGACCCATCCTGCGACTACGAACCGGGCAAACACGGCGGCAAGGAAATCACCCTTAAAATTGAAGACACTCTCGGTCTGGAAGTTGAGTTTCACACAACATGGACCCCTGAAGCCAAACAACGGCTGGAGCGCATTCCCTCGTTTGCTCGCGGTATGGTCGTCAAGGGCATCGAAAAATTCGCCGAAGAACGCGGCATCGCTCTCATCGATGAAGAAGTGGTCAAAAAATCTCGTGAGGAAATGATCACCAAACGCGGCGCCATGTTCCCCTTTCTTAAAAAATTCATCAATACCGAGCAAACGTAACGCTGGCCCAGCGCCCGGCAGACGCTCGCTTCGCTCTCGAGCCGCAAAACCGCCAACAAACTCATATACCAGCGTGACGCTGGACCCAATATTCACGCTCTATGGGTTTTTGAGGAAAAAGAGTCCTCAAAATGTCCCAACGTTCTTCTGCTAATCCCAATTCCCCAGCTTGAGGCGGGATGCCCCCTATCCTCTCCTTCTATTTTCAACGCCTGCGACCTTAATAAAATCAATACTCGTAAGGGAAGATGGCTCTCCGGAAGGCCAATGCGAATGGAGGCTATCCTAATAAATTTTCATTCAATATCAATCAGTGGCGCGAACAGCGTTTCAGCCGTTGTCCAGTACGAACAAGACGTTACTCCGGACGTTATTTTTGGAAGCGGTAACGCCAATGGCAGTTTCACCACCGACCGCCGAAATGGTATCGAGATCGGGCTTCGCGGCAAACTCCGGTTCAATGGAGCCGGTCTTCCTGAAAACACCTTCAACAGCAACAGTAACGGAACCTACAGCTTCCAGGCTATTGTTGGACCGACAAAAACAACTCCCACGCCAGAGTGGAGTTTTGAATGGTCGGTCAATACGGATTTTAACGGAACCTCAGGCGGCTTGGTGCTGGAGAATCTCACTTACGAATTGGGGCTGGATGCAGACCCAGGCCCTGGAACCAACTTCCTGGTTTTCGATCCTATCACCCCAAACACCCCTCCCATCAACGCACCCTTTTGGGATCATTCAATCGGCACTAACGCCACCACTAACGGTAACGGAGTCGAAGCGGTTGACGCACCCGGGTATGCGGCTCTGATTGCGGCCAACAACGTCGCCCAGAATTCCTGGAGGTACGACTTTTTCCCTCTAGGTCCTCTGGCAGGCTTTAACCCTGAAACCCCTAGAACCTATGCCATTTACCTTCTGGCAAGGAATGGAGCGGATGTCGTCGCCAGAGCTGATATTCAAATCCTGGTTGGAGGCGCCGAACCGGTTGAACCCGGTGCAGATCATTTACAGTGCTATGACATTGATTGGTCGACAAAGCTCGACCGCAGAACCGTGAACCTGGAAGATCAGTTCGCCGTGAGAGAAAACGTCAGAGTCAGCCGGAGAGCTGAAAAGTACTGCACACCGGTTAATAAAAACGGTGAGGGAATCACAAATCCTGACAGCCACTTGACCTGTTACAGGGTCAAAGGTTTCAAGCCAAAACGGAAGGTAAAAGTAGAAAACCAGTTTGGTGAACAGTCATTCAAAATCGATGAGTCCGAATTGCTCTGCGTTCCTTCGACGCAGCTGGAAGTAACAGAAGTAAATAAAGGGCATCATCATCACCATCATGACGATGAGTAAAGTGTCACCTAGTCTTTATCGTCCAATTCATTAACGTCAAGGAAAAGGGGAGCCGAACCTCCCCTTTTCCAACAGCGTTAAACGGCACAAACATTCACGTTCGAACAGCGTGCCGCTGCTGGCCCCACACACTTAAGTGTGATGGTTTCTGAGAAATAAACAATTCTACTTATTCCTGCGATACAAATCCCCAACCGAAAATGAAGCCCGGTTCACATCTAGCTCCTGATTTTGCAAATCATTCACCACCTCATCCCGGTAATTTTTAACCTTGCGATACAACGGATGAGAAATATCCAGCTTCAAATTGGTTAAGGCCGCTGAAATTTTCCCCTTACCTTCTACCGTCACTTCGCAAACAATCTCTCCAGACGCATCGGACCTGAAGGCATCAGTGACCTGGAGCGGCGTCTTTTTATCGACAAAAATCTTCAACTCTCGAAAAAGCTCAATCACCGGACCCTTGCCGTAAACCCTGAATGGCAACTGTTTTTTCACTTCCACCAATAAACTCTGTGCGCTCAATTTCCCCTCCCATTAAATTATGATTCCCGGACTTCTTTCCTTTTATAGCCTCTATCTCAACAAGGAACCAAGAACTAGAAACATTTCTCAGAACACAGTCATTATATCGCGTTTTCATAATTTCTTCTTTTTCCCTAAAAGGGGATCTCAAATGACACTCCCCTCTCACACCCAAAAATGGGATCATAACTTCTAATCAATAAACAAATCAATAAGCTAACTTATTGTTACAAATATGTAACATCCCTGTGAAAAAGCCTAACAATTGCAATATATATTTAACAACCACTATGAAAATCCATTGTATTTGAAAAACTGATCCATATTCAGCTTTGTTTGTTGCAAATATTTTTCGTATTCGCCCCCTTCCAAGGGGCGGGGTATTTAAAGGTAGTTTTTTTATAACCTCCCCTAACCCCTCCTTGCAAAGGAGGGGAATGTGAAAGGAAACCCCGTAGCAGAGCTACGAGGAATTCTTTTGATTAAAAATTATCTTCATGAAAATAATGAGTTCGGTCCAACGAACTGGTATAGTGACGTGAAATTTCTCCCGTTACCAAATGCCTGACGATATTCGGACTCATGAGATCATTCCCCTCCTTGTTTTTGACATACCTAGCAGTTTTCCTTTATTTTTTTATTGTCTTCGTTTGTCCTAATTTAAGCTGGGCTGAAGAAACCGCCGATGGGTTTTTAACCCAGGGCCTGACCTTCACTGATGAGGGGGAGTAAGAAAAGGCCATAGCCTCCTTCAAACAGGCCCTGAAACTCGACCCGACTTTCGACAGCGCCCGCCTTAACCTGGGAATCGCCTATTTCAAGTTCCAAGCCTATGATTCAGCTCTAGAAACTTTCCAGCAGATATTAGACCAAGACCCTAACGACAGTTCTGCCCTGATTTTCCTCGGCTTGTCTTTACAGGGCCAGGAACAATTTGAAAAATCCATTCCCTACTTTGAAAAGGCTGGAAACCTGGATCCTGATTTTTCTCAATTGGCATTGTTCAACATTGGCAAAGCCCATGCGCAAATGAAAAACCAGGAAAAAGCCGCTAAAAATTGGAATGCGGCCATTAAAATTGATCCCACCACCGAAATCGCCAAAGGGGCCAAAACTCTTTTAAAAGTTCAGAATGGGGAAAAACCCAAAAAGCCCTGGAGTCTTTCCTTCGGGGCGGGATTCGAATATGACGATAATATCACCGTCGACGAACAGAACCTGACTACAAATCAGGGTGATTTTTCCTACATTGCTGAATTTACGGGAGCCTACAAAATCCTGCAAACCCCAAAATATGAATTGGAAGCAGGATATGATTTTTATCAAAACATCCATGACAACCTTTCTTCCTTTGATCTCCAGTCTCATATCTTTTCTCTCAACGGTTCCTATGAATGGGGCAAATTAAATTTCGGGCTATTCAACATTTACAATCTCACCAATCTGGGGGACGATGAATTTTTAGAAATTCATTCGACCAGCCCCAGTGTAGGTTTAGCCGTTAATGACAAATGGTACGCTACTCTGACTTACGCCTATAAGGACACCAATTTTTTCGACCTTCCCGAACGGGACGCCCAAAATCATGGTTTCGCTCTCAGCAATTACCTTTTTATTATGAATGGCAAGGGGATCATTCAATTAGGTTACCGATTCGAAAATGAGATCACCACTGGAGATGCATTTGATTTTCTGGGTCACTACCTGGATACAAAAATTAAACTACCCCTCCCCTTTTCCAAAAAAACACAGGTCAGCTTGAGCTATCAGTATTTCTTCAAAGATTTTAAAAATGTCACGCCAAGCATTGGAGAGAGAAGGGATGATTACAGACATTCGATTGGATTTGGGGTCATCCAGCCGGTGTATAAAAATATATTCGCCAAGTTAAATTATCAGTTTATCAACAGCACTTCCAATCTGGCTGCCTCGGACTATAGGGAAAACATCGCCTCTCTCGCCCTCGGAATAAACTTTTAAGGTTCATTCCGAATCTCCTAATTACAAAGAATTCCTGTTGAATTTTACCCCAATCTGAAGCATAGTAGTCCCATTGATAAATTATAAAAATCAAGGGGTTTTAGGGCATACTGGTCTCAAATAGGGGTTTTTAATAGCTAAATTCGATGCATCATCCCCAAGTTTTTTTCTGGTTATGAAGACCTTTTGCTCATCCAAATGTTGACTGAAAACCAGTTATCCCTTAAAATTCCGTGTTTTACTTCCTGGATGGGATCCAACAGAATATGACGGCAAACTCAAAACCGATCGAAAAACTTAAAACCCGATTTAGTAATAGTTTAGAGTTGATCGGCGGCACCCCATTGGTTAAACTTAATAAGGTTTCTCCTCCCAATGGCGCCAATATCTACGCAAAGCTGGAGTTTATGAATCCGGGTGGAAGTGTTAAAGACCGGATAGCTTTGGCTATGATTGAGGACGCTGAGAAAAGAGGCGTCCTGAAACCTGGGTCCACCATCATTGAGCCCACCAGCGGCAATACAGGCATTGGCCTGGCTCTCGTAGGAGCGGTTAAGGGCTATAAAGTGATTCTGGTCATGTCCGAAAACATGAGCACCGAACGGCGGATGATTCTTGAGAGTTTTGGAGCAAAAATAGAATTGAGCCGTGCCGAATTCGGCATGGAAGGAACCATTGAACGGGCTGAAGAATTGCTGGCAAAAAACCCGGATTATTTCATGCCCCAGCAATTCAATAACCCGGCCAACCCTGAAGTCCATCGGCAAACTACAGGACCGGAAATCATTGCTTCCATGAATGGGGAACCGGTTCATGGGTTTGTCGCGGGAATCGGCACCGGAGGAACAATCACAGGCGCAGGCGAAGTACTGAAGAAACATTATGGTGACACAAAAATTGTCGGGGTCGAACCCGCAACATCCGCTGTTCTTTCTGGAAATCCTCCCGGACCACACAAGATTCAGGGAATCGGAGCGGGCTTCAAACCCAAAGTATTGAATATGGATATTTTGGACAGCATTCGTCCCGTTTCCGATGAGGATGCTTTTAAATTTTCCCAGCGACTGGCCAAGGAAGAAGGCCTGCTCGTAGGAATCTCATCCGGGGCGGCCGGTTTTGCCGCCCATCAGTTAGCAGAAGAATTGGGACCGGATAAAAACGTTGTGGTGATCCTGCCCGACACCGGTGAAAGATACTTTAGCTTTTATAAATATTTCGAATAAGAAGGATCTATGGGATACGTAAAAGGCTTACGCTGTAAAGAATGTAAAAGAGAATTTCCAAAAGAACCGATTCATGTTTGCGAATTTTGCTTCGGCCCCCTGGAAGTCGATTACGACTACGAAGGTATCAAGAAGGTAGTCAGCCGAAAGTCCATTGAAGCGGGTCCGCCCTCCATGTGGCGCTACAGAGAATTTCTGCCCATCGATGAAGATCCGAAAGTCGGTCTGCATACCGGGTACACTCCTCTTGTGCGGGCAAAAAACCTTGGCAAAGCCCTCGGCTTGAAAAATCTTTACATAAAGAACGATTCCGTCAACCACCCCACCTTTTCATTTAAGGATCGAGTGGTTGCCGTAGCGGTGTCCAAGGCGATAGAATTCGGGTTTGACACCCTTTCCTGCGCATCCACAGGAAACCTGGCAAATTCCGTGGCCGCTCACGCTGCAGAAGCCGGACTGAAAAGCTGTATATTCATCCCGGATGGCCTCGAAGCGGGGAAAATACTTGGTACTCTGATTTATGGAACTCAGTTGATCGCCGTCAAGGGCAGCTATGACGATGTCAACCGTTTGTGCAGTGAAGTCGCCGCAGACCATAAATGGGCGTTTGTAAACATCAATATTCGTCCCTATTACGGAGACGGGTCCAAGTCCTACGGTTATGAAATCGCCGAACAATTAGGATGGAAAGCCCCTGACAATGTCGTGGTTCCGGTTGCCGGAAGTTCCCTGATCACCAAAATCTGGAAGGCTTTTCATGAATTTGAAGCCATGGATCTGATCGACCCCTTCAAAACCAAGATATTTGCCGCTCAGGCAACAGGGTGTTCCCCTGTGACGACCGCCATTAAAAATGGCACCGATGTCATCACGCCCGTCAAACCCAATACGATTGCCAAGTCCATCGCCATCGGCAATCCCGCCGATGGTTATTACGGCGTCAAAACCGCTAATGAAAGCGGTGGGTATGGGGAGGATGTCTCCGATGAAGAAATCGTCAAAGCCATGCAACTCATGGCGCAAACGGAAGGAATTTTCACTGAAACTGCCGGTGGCGTGACCTTGGCGGTGACTCAGAAATTGATCAAACAAGAGAGAATCAAACCCGATGAAGTGACGGTCATTTGCATCACCGGCAACGGCCTCAAAACACAGGAGGCGCTTGCCGGGGTTTTTGAACCTCCCGTGATGATCGAACCCAATCTACACAGTTTCAATGGAATTTTCACAGCAGTTTAACGGTTGAATAAGGAGCATATCATGGCGGTAAAAGTCAGAATCCCCACCCCTCTCATGAAGTTGACCAGTAACCAGAGTGAGGTTACCGCCGAGGGGGCGACAATTTCAGACATTTTAAACAACCTGGAGTCGCAGTTTTCAGGAATCAAGGAACGAATCTGCGAAGAAAATGGTTCGCCCAGGCGTTTCATCAATATTTATGTCAACGAAGAGGACATTCGTTTTCTCGACGGTGAAAAGACTGCAGTCAAGGAAGGTGATGAAATTTCCATTATCCCGGCCATCGCAGGTGGATCACGCTGATCATGGATTTTACCGACGAACAAATTGAGCGCTATAGCCGGCACATCATGCTTCCTGAAGTGGGAGGTGTGGGGCAAGTCAAAATGCTCGAAGCCAAAGTGCTTCTTATCGGAGCCGGAGGCCTTGGCTCACCTGCGGCCTATTATCTCGCCGCCGCCGGTATCGGCAACCTCGGTATCGTCGATTTCGACCGGGTCGATTTGAGTAATCTGCAACGGCAAATCATTCATTCTACCGAGCGGATCGGAATGCTGAAAACCGAATCCGCAAAAAAAACCATCGAGGCTCTCAATCCCGATGTCAAGGTAACGACCTTTAATGAAATGCTGACCTCGCAAAACATCATGAGGATTTTTGAGGGTTACGATTACATCCTCGATGGAACGGATAATTTTGCCACCCGTTATCTCATCAACGATGCCTGTGTGATGACCGGCAAAACCAATATCCACGGCAGTATTTTCCGCTTCGAAGGCCAGGCAACTGTTTTTAAGCCTGGTGCAGGCCCTTGTTACAGATGTCTTTATCCGGAACCGCCACCGCCAGGGCTGGTGCCCAATTGTCAGGAAGGCGGCGTTTTGGGAGTTCTGGCCGGGGTGATCGGCAATCTGCAAGTGGTCGAAACCTTGAAGCTCATCCTTGGTAAAGGAAAAACTCTGGTGGGAACTCTTTTGATCTACGACGCTCTCAATACCGAATTTCGTAGATTAAAATTAAAACGGGATGTCAACTGCCCGGTTTGCAGTGAAAATCCCACGATCACAGAATTAATAGATTATGAGGAGTTTTGCGGACTTTCCAGATAAAACAGGTTTTTTATCGATCCCTGAAATATTGGCAAATAATTCGCAACCTCATGATTATAAAATACATCTTAAAAGACAAATGTCTAAACTCAAGATGACCATACCAGCACCTTCTGAGGTTCAGGCTCCATCCTGTCCCGTTATCACCGATGAAGCGGTACTAAAAACCATCGGCAACACGCCGATCATCCGCATGAATCATCTGGGTAGCGAATTCAAGGATGTCGAAATCTATGCCAAAGCCGAATGGCGCAACGCCGGCGGCTCGGTCAAGTCCCGTCCGGCCTTGAAAATGATCGAAGACGGAGAAAAGTCAGGAAAATTGACCAAGGGCAAGATCATCCTCGACTCCACCTCGGGAAACACCGGCATCGCCTATGCCCTGATCGGAAAAATCAAGGGCTACAAAGTAAAACTGGTCATGCCCGCCAACGTCTGCAAAGAACGCAAGGGCCTGATGGCGGATTTTTATGGCGCCGAAATCGTGACCTCCAGTCCCTTTGAAGGCTCCGATGGGGCCATCCTTCTTGCCCGAAAAATATACAACGAAAATCCAGATATCTACTTCATGCCGGACCAGTACAACAACGACTCCAACTGGCAAGCCCATTACGAAACCACTGCCAACGAAATCTGGAAACAAACCGAAGGAAAAATAACGCACTTCCTCGCCGGCATCGGCACCGGAGGCACGATCATGGGAAACACCCGCCGCCTTAAGGAGCTGAATCCTGACATCCAATGTTACGCGGTGGAGCCTTCTGAAGACCTGCATGGCATTGAAGGATTGAAACACATGGCCTCATCCATCGTTCCGGGAATCTACAAGGAAGAAGAACTGGACGGGAAAATCAGCGTCAGCACCGAAGATTCCTATAACATGGTGGAACGGCTGGAACGGGAGGAAGGACTGTTAGTCGGCCACTCAGCCGCCGCCGCCATGAGCGCATCTCTGGAGATGGCCTCCAGAATCAAGAAAGGCGTCATCGTGACCATCTTCCCCGACAGTTGCGAACGGTGCTACATCAATTTTGGCCATTTTAAGAAGTACATGGAAACACAGGACAACCACACACTTCCCCATTCCGACGCAGAATAATAACCTCCCCTCCTGCGTAGCGGGCTTGTGATTGTAAAGGTCAAAAACTCAAAAGCAGTCCGGTTTCTCAACTGGAATGCTTTTTGATGTCAGCTATAAATACCCACTTCAGCATATGAAAAAAATAAGGCTATCCCCCGAACATAACAATTATTTTAACTCCGACGTTTTAAGCCCAAATGGCTGTGGATTTCTTCCTCAACAACGTCATGGACAGTCTGGGAATTGTGCATAAGGAGGTTTTGTAAATATTCGTAACTGTCCAGATCGATTTCTGTAAACTCAATTGCCATTCCAGATTCCACAGAACGCTTAACCTTGCCCTTCACATTAATGGTGATTCCAAGATCCCCATTTCCGAGAAAAATAGTCACTGCACATTTGGTCTCCAAAGGCAATATTTGATCGGCAATCAGAGAGACTCCCTTCATACTTAAATCAATGGTTTTTGTCGCATTAAAAGAAACTTCGCCAGTTTTAACCTCAACCCTGGCATTTATAGGAACCCGGGTAAATTCCCGCAAATTTTGATCGCCCGTCTTATTCATGGTGTACCCTTTCTATTAATGTTGATCGGTTATAGTATAAGGGATATTGGAGCCAAATAAAAGCCTCAACCGTCACTTTTTTTTCAATAACTTATTGATTGTATTCTAGTTTTATAGATATCCCCATGCCAAACTCACGGTATTCACAAGTTTTTTCCTTTAAATTTTTCCATCACCTTGACAAAAACACATCGTAGTCTTATTTCATAACGTAAGGTTATGCACCCTTAAATCTATAATACGTTGAAAAATAACAACTTAATATGTTGAAAGGATTGGACTCATGGGAAAAATTGTAGGCATTGACTTAGGGACCACCAATTCGGTGGTAGCCGTCATGGAAGGCAACGAACCGAAGGTAATCCTCAACGAAGAGGGAAGCCGGACCACCCCTTCTGTGGTTGGATTCACCAAAGACGGAGAAATTCTTGTCGGCCAGGTCGCCAAGCGCCAAGCCATCGCCAACCCGACCAACACGGTATTTTCAGTAAAGCGTTTCATGGGTCGGTCCTTTGACGAAGTTTCCGAAGAGATGAAAATGGTTCCTTATAAAGTGGTCAAGGGAACTAAAAACGATGTTCTTATTGATGTCGGAGGTAAAAAATACACGCCTCCGGAAATTTCCGCAATGATCCTGCAAAAACTCAAAAAATCTGCGGAAGCCTATCTTGGTGAACCTGTAACGGAAGCCGTCATCACCGTTCCCGCATATTTTAATGATACCCAGAGGCAAGCAACCAAGGATGCCGGAAAAATCGCCGGCCTGGATGTCAAGAGGATCATCAACGAGCCGACGGCTTCTGCTCTCGCCTATGGCTTGGACAAAGAAAAAGATCACATGATCGCCGTTTATGATTTCGGCGGCGGCACGTTCGATGTCTCCATTCTGGAAGTCGGGGACAATGTGGTCGAGGTAAAATCCACAAACGGAGACACCCATCTCGGCGGCGACAACCTCGATCAGAAGCTCATTGACTGGCTGGTCGCGGAGTTTAAAAAAGATCAAGGCATTGATCTGTCCAAAGACAGTATGGCGTTGCAACGCCTCAAGGAAGCCGCAGAAAAGGCTAAAATCGAATTGTCCACCACCAACGAAACCGATATCAATCTTCCATTTGTAACAGCCGATGCTACAGGGCCGAAACATTTGAATCTGAAGATAACTCGATCGAAATTCGAATCCATGATCGAGGGTCTGGTGGAAAGATCGCACGGACCCTGTAATAAAGCGTTGGCTGACGCCGGTCTTGATGCCAGCAAAATTCATGAAGCTGTTTTAGTTGGCGGGTCCACCCGGGTTCCCATGGTACAGAAATTGGTTAAAGAACTGTTTGGGAAAGAACCGCATCGCGGAGTCAACCCTGATGAAGTGGTCGCACTCGGCGCCGCCGTTCAGGCCGGTGTTTTGTCAGGCGATGTCAAAGACATTCTCCTGCTCGACGTGACACCTCTGTCTCTGGGAATTGAAACCCTCGGTGGCGTGACCACCAAACTGATCGAACGCAACACGACCATTCCCACACGCAAGAGTGAAGTTTTTTCCACAGCTTCAG
Source organism: Nitrospinota bacterium (assembly GCA_027619975.1). Taxonomy (NCBI): domain Bacteria; kingdom Pseudomonadati; phylum Nitrospinota; species Nitrospinota bacterium. The sequence goes on along the minus strand of JAQCGX010000019.1, from coordinate 659 downwards.
ACAACCAGCCCAGCGTGGAAATCAATATTCTTCAAGGGGAACGGGAAATGTCCAAGGACAACCGATCCCTTGGAAAGTTCCATCTGGATGGCATTCCGCCTGCACCTCGGGGCATACCTCAGGTTGAAGTGACCTTCGATATCGATGCCAATGGCATTATCAACGTGACTGCCAAAGACAAGGGAACCAACAAGGAACAAAAAATCACCATCACCGATTCCACGGGTCTGTCGGATGCTGATATCGAGAAAATGGTCAAAGATGCCGAAGCTAATGCTGAATCGGATAAACGCCGTCGTGAAAAGATTGACGTAAAAAATCAGCTCGACTCCATTATCTATTCCACGGAAAAAACAATCCGTGAGAACAAGGAGAAGTTGAAAGAAGAGGATATTAAATCTACAGAAGAAGTGATTGAAGAAGCCAAAAAACATCTGGAAGACGAAGTTGAGCCGATGAAAGAGCAGATTGAAAAACTCAACCAGGTCGCGCATAGCCTCGCCCAGACCATTTACTCCCAAGCTCAGCAGGGAACTCCCGGCGGAGAAGGGGATGCCTCTGGCGGTCCCGAAGGGGATAAAAAAGATAAATCGGATGAAGATGTCGTCGATGCCGAGTTTGAGGATATCGGCAAAAAATAGCATCATCACCGGAACAGG